>NZ_SPHM01000036.1:0-33647 GCF_005844125.1 Pseudoflavonifractor sp. BSD2780061688st1 E11 | reverse complement strand
GGAAGTAGGGATTTTCTCTGCTTCCCTTTTTATTTAGGAAAAATTCCTATTTTTGCCAATAATAATTATACACTAACAGCACGAAAGAAAGAAAATCCGGCATAAAAGACAGCAGCGGCGTTTCGTAGAACAACGAGTTGCGCTTGCGGAACTTTCGCGCCGGGCGCGGTCGCTTTAGCGACAAATTTCTGCTTTGCGCGAGTGCGCATCCCGCGGAGCGTTGTTGTTTAACAGGGAACGAAGTTTCCTGTTAAACGAAAAGACTCCGTCAGGTTTTGCCTGACAGAGTCGGTAATATTTCCATTTTTTATTTTGTCTGAACCTGTTTTTCAGGCAAGTGCCTCCTCGTTTCCTGCTATGGTCACCGCCCTTCGCCCTACCGCATCAAAGCTGCTCCAGAATGTCTCTTTCTCCACGGTCTGCCATCCGTTTATCGGATCCGCAACCCGATACTGCCCGTATTCTTCCCCGGTCAGAACGACACAGCGCAGGTTGGTATAAGGCACATATTCTTCGCCGTCCGGAAGGATCCATGTGTAGGAATCCGAGTAGGCCGGCGGTGCATAATTCATCGTCACCCAGACCGCCACCGGAACAAGCAGCCATTTCTTCCTGTTTATTTCACTCATCTCCTCAAATTGGTTCTGTCTTTTCTTTCCGCCCGCTCAATCGAAAGTACTTGTGAAATATGTCTCTTTGCCACTTCTCTCATTGCCAGGTTGTACACGTTTTCCCCCCTGAGCCTGTGCCCATATTTCAGCCGGAATCCGCTGATTCCCTTTTATTTCCCGTTCCCGGCTTCTTTCCATATTTTCCGTTCCATCACGGTCAGCCAGATCTCCCAGATCAGGTAGTAGAGGATGGTAAAGACCGCTGCCGCAACCGTATACCGCAGCATATCCTCTGTCTGGTAGGACCGCACTTCAAATGTCAGCAGCGCAAATACTGTCTCGATCAGAATTCCGGCGGCCGCGGAAATCCAGAATGGCCGGTGAATCTGACGGTGCATCAGTTTCCGACGCTCTTTTCCCTTCATTCCAAGCCGGATCAGGAACAGATCCTGCTCCTGCATCGTTCCCGCCTCGCTCTGCGTCTTGGAATAAATCTGGAAGAGTCCGAATACAAAGACAAGCGCCGCTGCCACAGCCTGTGTCGTCAGATCCCGGACATTACTCTCTTTCACCTTTCCAATCATCTCATCCTTCGGATAAAGATTGCCGACCCGCTCATCAAATAACCGGTCGATCGGATGCTCTTCCTCCAGGAAAGAAAGCGCCGAAACCACATCCTCGTACTGATCCTTCGGTACTTCCCACAGAATCAGATTGGTCGGCCCGTCCGTCAGGTTGTCCTCATTCTGAACCATGTATTCTTCCCATGCTGCCTCTCCCTGCTCCAGAAGAACCGGCATGTTTTCTTCATTTTTCTTCCGTACGGATTCGTATCCCCGCTCAAATTCTTCATCGGAAAAGACAACAAGATGTTCCTGTTCTCCTTCTCCCAGCACTCCCGTCAGAATGTCCCGCTCTCTGCCGACTTCCTCATGACCGGTGTAAATCTCATGCCTGCGGTCTACGCTGTAGTAGAGAAGCGGCTGTCCGAACCGGAGATAATTTCCCGTTCTGGAACCGCTGTAATCCAGATTTCTGGCCGGCATGGATACATTCTGCTGGTAAACCGTGTGAATCTCTCCATCTTTTAAATCCAGATTCTCCGGTGTTTTTCCAAGTGCCTCTTTCAAAGCCCGGTAGGTATCTTCGGAAATCCCGATATACTGTCCCTGCTCCATGCTTACCATCCGCTCGTCTTCCAGACTGCTGTTTCCTCTTACCGAGTTAACCCGCACCATCGGATAAACCTGCGTTTTCACGTCATACTCTTCCATGACCGCTTCCACCCGATCCATATCCTGATCATAGGCCATGCTGACAATATCATATGGCAGCTGCGCCTCCGCCGATGGCGTAATCATTCCACTGATCAACGGAATTCCGGCAAAGGAAAGGACGCAGATATGTACAACTGTCATGACGTAAATACTCCACCGGTTCTTTTTAAACCGGTATCTCCATTCCTTGTTCCAAAGCACATCCTTAATATATTTTTTCGGATTCAGCCGAGCTTTTTTGACGCTTCTTACCATCACTCCGGTCAGAATGAGGAACACGCCAAGGGCAACAAACAGATAGCTTCCCTTATTCTCGCTCCAGGCTTCCGATGTATACCATGTCGCTGCCACGTCAAGCAGCACCAGCCCCATAATCACCCTTCTCCATACGGCAGACGGCACGGTCTCCGCCTCTTTCTCCTCGTAGAGCACAGTGGAATTGCCCATCCGCAGGATATTTTCCTGATTCAGCATAGTGGCCAGAATCATTGTCAGAAGAAATGCAATCCCGCCCCAGCCGATCACATAGGAGGAAAAGAACGATGGCAGCACGATCCGGCCCTGAAGCATCACTCGAAGTACAGAGTATATGATCCCCCCGGCAAGCAGACCGAGAATGGCGGCCAACACCATACTAATGGCAAATTCTACTGCAAACAGCAGGTAGATCGTCCGGGTACGGATACCGAGAATCAGGAAAGTCCGGTATTCCCGGTTTCTCACCTTCGTATAATTGGAAATCAGGTTGTACATCAGCAGGATGCAGAGGAAAATAATCATCACTGTAGAACTTGTAAAGATCCCTTGCAGTTTCAAAATCCACTCCGGAATTCCCGGTACCTGCGGAATATTTCCGGATGAAAGGAATACTCCGAAGGCAACAATAAGGAAGATCGCAGTAAAGATCCCTCCCAGAATGAGAAGCACACCGTCTTTCATGCTGGAACGAAAGTTTTCCCAGATAAGGATTCCAAGTTCTTTCGGATACCGCCCAGGAAAATAAAGTGCCTGCTTTCTACGGAGCTTCGCCGCTCTCTCCTGACGTTTGACTTCCCGGTAGGCTGCCATCTGCTCGTACCATTCATCCAGGAAACGGAAACCTACATATTCAAACAAACTGGCAATGGATACAAAAAGCAACGGCATCAGCTCAGCCTGTTCATTATTCAGTGCTGTTCCGTGTGCACCGCCATAAGCGTTTGCCGCCTGAATGCAGGCGATCAGGCACAGAAATACCATTGCCCGTGACGCCAGGTCCAGCGCATGAACCTCTTTTTTCAAAAGCATCAGAATCAGACGCACCACATAAAGCAGTGCGGCAATGGTTCCCAGAATATGACAAAATGCCAGCGTCGGACCTGCCGATGACCCAAGCCAGAACTGCATATAGTCACCGGCCTGAAGCGCCTGAATCCATGCGCTGATCAGATTGTAGTTTTCCCCTCCTACCGGCAGCTGCCATACAACTGAATATAAAATCACTACAATCAGAGATAAAACGATTCTCCAGATTTTCGCCGCCTTCTTCATCTCTTCCTCTCTTTCTACCTACATCTGCTCCAGTGCGTAAAGCGCAGCTCCCACTGCTCCCACAATCTCCGGTTCCGGACAGATATAAAGTTTTTCCCCGATTTTTTCTTCTACCGCACGCACAACACCCGGATTTTTCGCAACGCCGCCGGTCATCATAAATTCCGGCTCCATCCCTGCTCTCTTTAAAAGTGAGTAGGATTTATTCGCGATCGCCCTGCAGATTCCATTTGCGATATCCGCCTTTTCTTTGTTATTGGCGATCAGAGAGATCACCTCCGACTCCGCAAAAACGGAACACATGCTTGTGATTTCAATATCCTCCGTCGATTTCATGGCGATCGGTCCCAGTTCATCGATATCGATCTCCAGAGATCTTGCTATCATCTCAAGGAAACGTCCGGTTCCTGCCGCGCACTTGTCATTCATGACAAAGTCCACGACTTCGCCGTTTTCATTTAACCGGATTCCCTTACTGTCCTGTCCTCCGATGTCGAGAATCGTCCGGATCTTCGGATTGAAATAATGAGCGCCCTTGCCGTGGCAGCTGATCTCGGTAACATTTTCATCTGCAAACGGAATGCTGACTCTTCCATATCCGGTAGATACAATTCTTGCGATGTCTTCTCGTTTCAGTCCGGCCCGGTCAAGCACCTCTTTTAAAATCCGGTCCGCACTCTCGCCGGACTTTGCTCCGGTCCGGATCACGGAAAATGCCCGGATTTTTCTGTCCTGATCCATGATCACGGCATTGGTCGACGTCGATCCGCTGTCAATCCCCATTACATACATGCTTTCCTCACCTCTCCTTTTTGATGTCTCTTTCCTGCTGCCTTTCAGTGATTCCAGAAATGCTTCCATCCTGGTCAGCACCTGTCCGTAACTCTGCTTCGTGTAATCTGTCTCCAGAAGCAGCATCGGCTTCTTTAAAATCCCTTTGAGCCATGCGTACTCATACGAATAATTATCGCAGAATTGGACGGTATGGTAAAGTACCCCGTCCACACTTTCTGCATATTTTTGAATCAGATCGTCTCTTCCGGCGGCAGCCTTCATCCGCATACACGGAAACTGGCTTAAAAGCCCTCTTACATATCCGCCAAACACATCTTCCGCATCGTAGAGCAGCTTTCTCGCAAGACCGGTACAGGTCAGGTCAAATGCCACATTGGCCCCTTTGTCCTTTAAGATCTGTTTGATCGTCTCGTCGGCTCTTGCACCGATGATTCCAATATTCGGCCCGCCCTTTTTCAGGGAAATCATTTCCTCCCTTTGATGGGCCCGGATAATTTCTTCCAGCTTTTCCTCCTCAAACTTCTTACCGGAATATACTTCATAAGCATGGATCATGTCACGGATCCGTTGTGCGTAAAGTGTGATCCCCGCATCTTTGATGATCCGCGGCGTATCCAGCATGTAAATAAATTTATCCGGCATCTCCTCTGTCAGTACGTCATAGAGCCTGCGGATGCTGTCGCAGCACGTCGTCAGGATGATTCCATCATACTCTCCTTTTGACACTTCCTCCAGCACGCCCTTCGCAAAGCTGCAGATGTTCGGATGCATCTTCATATCCGCCTGATTAAAACTGGTCACCTGCGGCTCAATCCTCTGAACCGTTTCTCCCATGGCCGCGAAGACTTCCACAGGTGCATATTTACATATATATCCTAACATTCCTTTTCCTCTGTCTCCAACAATTCTAAAAATGCCTCCAGCCGCGTCTTGATCTGTCCATCGTGGCTGTTTCTCTTGTCAATCCCGTCACCGTCCAGAATCAGCGTCGGGATGCCTTTTTCTTTCATCCGGTCTTTCAAGATCAGACTTCCGCCGGATGCCTGCTTGCATCCCCAGTGGCAGAAATGGATGACTGCGTCCGGTTTCAGCCGGTCCGCCAGCTCTCCGACCATATCGGCCTTCCGTGAATAAGAGCCATTGTACAGATTCCGGATGATCTTTTTGGCAAGTGACTCAAACGGTTTTTCCGGATCCATCTTCTCCATGTAATCAATGACAATATCCCCTGCCGTGATCTGATACTCTTTGCTTCCGTTAAAATATTTCTTCAGTGTTTCCTGATAAAACGGCAGAAGATGAATCCAGAGAATCCTCTTTCCTTCAAACTTCGGATAGGTCTGAATATCCTCGACCATAAAACGGATCAAGTCAAGAAATTCCTGCGTTCCGATGAGCAGATGGGTTCCCATCATCAGATACAGCTGGCTGATGATCTCTCCCGGATAATAATAGGTATTCTGAAGTTCAAAAAACCGGAACAGCTCTTTTCTCGTCTCATTTTCGATCCGGATGGTCTCCCGCAGTTTTTCCTCGCTGAAACGTACTCCAAAAGTTTCGGAAAGCTTCTCTGCAAGTTCCCGAAGCTGATCCGCCAGATAGGAAACTGACGCCTCATCATCCCGGTACGGGACATCCAGAAAGGTAAACGGTACTCCCTTTTTCTTCTCCAGATAACGGAACGTATTGAGGTTTCCGTCACAGGAAAGAGAGGTCGTCACCGCATAGTGGGGCAGGCTCACCACGCCGCTGTCCACGCCTCCGACAAAGGTCTTATGATAGGAACAAAGTGTCGGCGCAATTCCGGCATTCTGTGCATAGTCGATGAACTGATCTTCCAGATGATATCCGCTTAAATAGCACGAAAGACACTCGATGGAGAGTGTCCGGATTCCCATGCTCTGCATGATCTCGCACGGCGCGAAAATATTGCTCCACACATAGCTGTCCTCTCTGGCAAGAGCGTCCGCCACCAGTGACATCATCATCGATTCCAGCTTCTGATATCCTTTGGAAAGCCCGCTCTTTGGCAGAAGTCTGGTTCTCCATTTGTTTGCCTGAAACCCGAAAATCATTTTGTTCCAGCTTTTCTCAGGATGCTCGATTGCTTCCTGTCTTACAAAGTCAATATATTTGTCTGCAACTGACATGCTGTCATCCCTCCTTATTTCTTTGTAAGCGGTACGAAAGCCCCGATGAAAAGAGGATTCTCCTGTTTTTTCATCAGGGCCGGGCGTCTTAAAATGCCGCAAGCAGTTTTTCAATATGTTCTTCTTTTGTTGCCCATGACGTACAGATCCTGATCACCGTATGGTCCGCGTCATAGCGTGTCTCATGGTTAAACAGGAATTCTTTTTCCAGTTCCTGCAATTTCGTATCTTCCACAATCACGAACTGCTGATTCGTGATACTGTCCATATAGAAGCGGTATCCTTTCTCCTGAAGCTCTTTTTTCAGCTTCATGGCAAGCCGGTCCGCATGGCGTCCCATCTCCATGTAGAGGTCATTCTCAAACATGGCAAGGAACTGTAGGCCGAGGAGCCGTCCCTTTGCGAGCATTCCGCCTTTCTGCTTGATCAGGTAGCGGAAGTCCTCCTTCAGCGCCGAATGGCTGATAACGACACACTCCCCGAACAGCGCTCCCACTTTGGTGCCTCCGATATAAAAGGCATCTGTCAGTGCCGCAATGTCAGAAAGCGTCACATCGGTCCCTTCCGCTGCAAGTCCATAGGCAAGCCTTGCACCGTCCAGGAAAAGATACAGTCCGCACTCGTCGCAGACCTTTCTCAGATCTGTCAGTTCCTGTTTTGTATACAGCGTGCCAAGCTCTGTCGGATGTGAGATGTATACCAGCTTTGGCTGTACCATATGTTCATGCGCTCCATCCGCCCAGTGGCTGTCATGGGCCTCTTTGACCTGCGCCGCCGTAATCTTTCCGTCCTTGCCCGGCAGAGCAAGAACTTTATGGCCGCACGCCTCAACAGCACCGGTTTCATGAACATTGATATGTCCGGTCTGCGCGCAAAGCGCCCCCTGATACGGGCGAAGTGCCGCGTCGATCACGGTCAGATTGGTCTGCGTGCCGCCCACAAGAAAATGGATGTCCACGTCCTCCCGGCCAACTACTTTTCTGATACGGGCTCTTGCCTCTTCGCAGTACGGATCTTCCCCGTACCCGACACTCTGCTCCATATTCGTATCTATCAGTTTCTGAAGGACGGCCGGATGCGCTCCTTCCACATAATCATTCTGAAACATAATCATAGTCTTACCCTCCTGTCCGTTCTTTTAATCCTTATAACTCTCTATAACGCTGCGGATTGCTCCGCATTTCATGCCAACGTTATCAGTATATCACATTTTCCGGACATTTACATAAGCTGTGCGAAAAAGGATGCGCCCACAACCGTCAAAAGTCCTGCCGTGACGATCGCAAGGCTTCCCATGGCTCCCTCGACTTCGCCCATCTCCATGGCCTTGGCGGTTCCCATCGCATGGGAGGCGGTCCCAAGGGCCAGTCCTTTTGCGATCGGATGGCGGATCTTTAAGATCTTATAAAGCCATTCTGACGTGATATCTCCGATCATTCCGGTCACGCAGATGACCGCCACGGTGATGGCGGTTATACCACCCATTTCCTCTGAGACTCCCATCCCGATAGCTGTGGTGATGGACTTCGGGAGCAGGGTTACATACTGCTCGTGGTTTAAACCGAACAGTTTGGATAACAGAAAAATGCTGACAAGGCTTGTCAGTACGCCCGCCAGGAGCCCGCACAGAACAGCCGCCAGATTTTCCTTCAGAAGCTTGAGCTGTTCGTAAAGCGGCACCGCAAGGGCAACCGTCGCCGGAGTCAGAAAATAACTGATATATTTGGCGCTTGCATTATAGGACTCGTACTCTACGTTGGTGAGCGCCAGAAAGGCGATCAGTACAATCGCTGTGATCAGAAGCGGGTTCAGCACCGCAAGTTTGTACTTCCGTTTCAGCAGAAGCCCCCCTTCGTAGACAACCAGGCTGATCACCGGTCCAAAAAAGAGGGAATATTCAATAAAGCTCTGCATCTTATTCTTCTGCTCCTTTCTCCGTTTTCTCGATGACCTTTTCCGTCACAATGCCGGTCACTCCCATGACGAGAAGCGTCGTCACAAAGGTGATCACTATCACCGGCACTACCACCGGGCGCAGCTTATCCCAGGCTGTCATCAGTCCTACCGCCGCCGGAATAAACATCACCGGCATCAGTTCGATTAAAATCACCGATGCCTCTTTGACCTGAGGCACACGGATTAATCCGGTCATCAATGCCGTCAACATCAGCACCAGTCCATAAACACTGGCCGGAACCGGAAACGGGAGGATCCGGTTAAGGATCTCCCCCAGAAGTGAAATTATCATTATAATTAAAAATTGCCGTAATACTTTCATATTTTTCTCCTGTTTCTTTTCTGTCATTATGTAAAAGGCATATGCGCAGCCGTTTTAGGATGCGCCCTGCCCGGACGCATGATCCAGCAGATAGACAACAAGCATATCCACCATCTTGTCATAGCTTTCCACACCGTTTTCCTGCCCGTTCGACTTTAAATAGGCATCGTTAATCTGATTGGACACCTCCGCAATCCTGCCTTCATGCTCTGCCCAGAACGCATCATTTCTCTGAAGGTCTTTCCTTGCGTTTTCCGGAAGCATCCCGTAAAGTTCCTCGTAAGATGCCTGATCATAATTCCAGAACTGGTTGGTCGCATACAGCCATCCGGATAAAGCCGCACTGTACCGGAATTCCACCACATCCGACCGGCCACACGCAAGCCAGGCGATGAAGTTCGCCTCCTGTTCCTGCATGAACCCTTTCAGATGGGAGAGCTCGTGGCACATGGTAAACGGGATATTATACGCAGTCATGTCCCCATTATAATTGGCTTCCACCGTAAACGGGGAATAAATTCCCGTCAGTGACTGTATGGAAAGGAATTCCGAAAAAATCAGCTTTTTCGGCTCCGGATAATAACCCTTCAGTTCCCGGTAGTCTTCCCCCAGTGTCTGCATGGCCCGGACCGCATTCTTTCCGGCATCGGTTGTAAAAAGAAGCTCCCCGTCATCGTCCCTTGTAACAGAAGGCTCCGTATCCTGCACCGCCTGAGTCAGCGTCAGGCAGACGCTCCGCAGTTCATCCACGGTATAGTCCCGCGGAAGAATTCCGCTCCGCTCTGCAAACGAGGTGCTCCGGTAATTGATCCCGCAGTTGATCACATATAGAAATGCAAGAACCGATACTGTCCACAGCAGTACGACCGCTGTCTTCTTCGTCCGGTAAAAATTCCAGTTTTTATGGATAATCGAAAGCAGAATGTACAGAAAACCAAAAATGAGAGTCAGCACAAAAAGATACAGGCCGATCTCCGCCACAGAGGTCGGAACCAGCCCGAAAATCCGCCCGATACTTCCCGTCAGAGCCGGATAGATATGCTCTGTATGCCAGTCGGCAAATCCGTCTACATACACCGACGCAGCCATCAGGGCCACTGAGACGGCAAGGAGAATCAACGGAATCAGCACCCGCTTTTTAACTCGTCTCTTTCGTCTCTTCCTCATTTGCAAAACCTCCCGGAAATATCTTGTGAAAATAGTCTCTTGTCCGGCGGACATCCTGATCCACCTGATTTTTGACTTCCTCAAGGGAATCAAACTTCTGAATCCCCCGCAGGAAAAGATAAAACTCAATCATCACTTTTTTCCCGTACAGGTCCATGTCAAGCCCCGGTATATATGTCTCCACCGTAGTCTTCGGATCATTGTCCACCGAAGGTCTTGTCCCCACATTGGTGACACCTGCGTACCGCTTCCCGTCAATCCACGCCATAACTCCGTAGACTCCGTGCTCCGGAAGTTTGTCCTCTTTCTGATACTGTAGATTCGCCGTCGGCATACCGACCTTTCTTCCATTTCCTTTTCCGTGAATAATGATTCCTGTTAATGTATACAATGGTGTTCCTCCGCCTGTCCATTTTACTTCATAACGCTTATTATGACATTTTTCTCCAAAGCAATCAAGTCTCACTTCTTTTTTGCACAAATTTATGGAAGCATACTTGCGGCCGCAAGACCGAGGGCAAGAAAGGGGCCAAGGGGAATGGTCTCTTTCTTTTTGCGCTTTTTGACGGCTGTCATGGCAAGTCCATAGATTCCTCCCGCCAGAAGCCCCAGAAACAGCCCAAGGATCCCCCGACTTGTTCCGAGGCAGAAGCCGGCTGCCGCCATCAGTTTGATATCTCCGCCTCCAAATGCTCCCTTTACAAGCAGGGCGGAAAGAAACAACGGAAATGCACTGGACACTGCCCCTGACACCGCCTGCAGAAGAGACATCTGCTGCCACGTATCCGTAAAAACGGCAAGCAGCCCCGGAATCAGGAGAAGTGCCGGATAACGGTCCGGAATCCTTCTTTCGTTCCAGTCCGACACTGCCGCACCAAAAAGTACTGTCAGAAACAGTAGTTCACATACGATATTCATAACATCCTCTTTTCGTGATCATTTTATGATAGGTCAAATTGATAAAACAGAATTGTTTTCAGAACAGGAGAAAGGGATGCGCCCTTTCCCCTGTTGAATGGTCTTTGAATAATCTTTTTGCTATTTTGATTCCTCATCCTTTAACGTCCGGAACCAGAAGACCGTCATCCGATCCTGATAATCCACCCCATAGGTCATGCCGTGCGCTTTCAGGATCGTGCTGACAATGGAAAGCCCAAGCCCGGTTCCCTCCCTGCGTCCTGCCTGATGCTGGCTTCTCTGATACCTCTCCCAGATCAGTTCCCGCTCCTCCTCCGGAATTGGATTTCCCGGATTTTTCACTTCTACAAGACAGCCATCTTCTCCCGTCTTCAGGGATACGATAATTTCCTTTTTATTTTCAGTATGATTCAAAGCATTATATAGAAGGTTTCGGATCACCTGGCTCATTTTCAGCGCATCTACATATACCGGAATCTCCGTTTCATCCGAAACAAACCGAAGCTGAATTCCGTACTCTCTGGCACTCGGCTCGCAAAACATGATTTCAGATTCTACGATTTCATACAGGTTGTACCATTCTTTTTTCAACTGAAGATAGCCAGTCTGAAGCTGAGAATAGTCCAGAATATCATTTACCATCTCGCTCATACGCTTTGATTCCCGGATAATCAGGTTCAGATCTTCCGTACGTTTTTCCTCATCCTTCCAGTGGATGTCGCGGACCATTTCCGCATACCCTCCGATCAGGGCCAGAGGAGAACGGAGTTCATGAGAGACATTGGCAATGACTTCTTTCCGTAGATCGTCCACTCTCCGAAGTGCCCGTGAAAGCTCTTCCACGGAGTCCGCCAGCTGTCCGACTTCATCATTCAGCTTCAGGTTCGGTACCGCTGTCAGATCCCCTTTTGCCAGGTCATCTACGGTACCTTTGATAATATGTATCGGTTTCGTAAACTTTCTGGAAAGGATATGCGCCAGAATTGCCGAAGCAATCATCAGAAGAACGCTGAAAAAGATCAGCTGTCTGCGGTTCATATCCAGTACCTGATTCAGTTCCGTAAAATTCTGTGTCAGAATAATATATTCCTTTTCTCCGTTATAGAGGACCGGAATCCCGATTTCATAAGATATCAGCTGTGATCTTTCCCTCACTTCCCTGCTGAAAGACTCCCCGTCCAGAATGGATTGGTATTCTTCGCTGTCTCTGATATTCTGCCAGGGCTTGATATTTTTCTCATCTTCATCGATGTCCAGCTGGTGTCCGTAACTGTAAATGGCTTCCAGCCGGCCTTCGGAATCGACAATCATCAGCTTGCCGTTAATCGTCTTGCTCAAATATGGAATCAGCTGATCATTGTCTGCCAGATCTTCACTGTTGAGCTGTTCCTCCACCGGTTCCAGCCGTTCCTGTATCCCTTCAATCGCCACCTTGGTATAATTTCTCTCCAGGACAAGGATCTGGATAACCCACATCAGGGCGATCGTAAAGATGACAAGAGCCATCATGATGAGCCAGAGACGCGCCATCATGCTGGAAAAAAGGCAGTGCTTTTTTTTATTCTCTGTACTCAAATTTATATCCGACTCCCCACACAGTCTGAATCAGCTTCCGGCGGTCTCCCAGATGCTCTCTCAGAGATTTGACATAGGAATCTACGGTCCTTGTATCTCCATGGTACTCGTATCCCCATACTGTCTCCAGAAGCTGTTCCCTTGTCAGGACAATGTGTTCATTTTGTGCCAGCTTAACCAGCAAATCAAATTCCTTGGGCGGCAGATTGATCGTCTTCTCCCCGATTTCCACCAGCCTCGCATCGATCTGAATCCTCAGATCACCAAACTGTAAAATCATATTCGGCGCGCTTCCGGTCCTTTTGAGTACCGCATTCACTCTTGCCATCAGTTCTTTCGGACTGAACGGCTTGGAGACATAATCGTCCGCGCCCAGATTAAATCCAAGAAGCTTGTCATACTCCTCGCTCCTTGCAGTCAGCATGATCACCGGGATCTGTGAGTGCTCCCGGATCTCCGCAAGAGCCTCAAAACCGTCCTTTCCCGGCATCATAATATCCAGAATCAATATATCAAAATCCGTCTTATCCAGCAGGTCGATTGCTTCCTGCGCATTTTCCGCCTCCTGGCACTGGAATCCCTCCAGTTCTGCGTAAGTCGATACCAGTTTTCTCAGATGCATGTCATCATCCGCGATCAGCATCCTTCTCAGCATCCGCCTCATCCTTACCCCTCCTTCCATCCTGCCCCATGGGCAGTACCCCTTTTCGGGTTTATTTTTTCTATTATAAAGTGTAATTGTAAGAATTTTGTGTGCATTTTCTAAAAAAACATGGGAAAACGGATGAGGCGGTTTTCCTGCTATTCTTTCCGTGTTTTCGCATTCATTACAAGCATCTGGAGCCGGTTTTCTATATTTGC
This sequence comes from Pseudoflavonifractor sp. BSD2780061688st1 E11, assembly GCF_005844125.1. NCBI lineage: Bacteria > Bacillati > Bacillota > Clostridia > Eubacteriales > Oscillospiraceae > Pseudoflavonifractor > Pseudoflavonifractor sp. BSD2780061688st1 E11. The sequence goes on along the minus strand of NZ_SPHM01000036.1, from coordinate 20,485 downwards.
AAAACTGACATCCGGATCATAATCCAGCGTCAGGATCTGGATATCCGGATACCGCTCTTTGAGCCTCTTGGAAATTCCTCTTCCGACCACATGGTTCGGTAGACATCCAAACGGCTGTAAAATAACGAAGAACTTACAGCCATTCTTTGCGTGGTGCAGGATTTCTCCCGGAATCAGCACCCCTTCTCCCGCGTCAAACGTATGATGAATGATCGGATCGCTGTCCTTGACCAGATCCTGCATTCTGCATGCCGGGCGATAAAGCGGATGCATTTTTGCGATCGAATCCGTCACGTTGTGGGCCAGATTGAAGATCTGATTTGCTGTGTGGAACCACACCTTATCCTTGACCGGCTTCTTCAGATGATATTCCCTGTTCTGGCTGTCTTTATAAAAATAAGTCTTACGGATTACATCCGTCATCCGCGCTTCAACAATCTCAAACCCGTTGTTTTCCAGATATCTTTCAATCTCATGGTTGGCACCCGGATGGAAATTCAGAAGGTACTCTCCGACAATCAGTACCCGCGGCCGCGGGGTTGTCCGGTCATATGAAACCTGTTTCATGATTTCGATGGCCTTTTTAAAGCCTTTCTTCATTCCGGAAATGCCGGAGCGTTCCAGTCCTCCTATCACCTGATCCATTGCTTTTTCAAATGCCCGGTCCGCACTTCCTTCTTCCGTCTCATACGGCCGGATCTTCCGAAGAAGTTCCTCCAGCACATCGATCATAGGAAGACCGAAGGCAATCCGCATGGCGGAAAGCAGATTCATCTGAAAGCCCGGATGCAGGTTGTGATAATCCATATCGTCATTGGTCAGAATCGGAACATTCTCGTATCCCGCATCATCCAGAGCCTTGCGAAGCAGCGCACCGTAATGGGTAAGACGGCAGTCTCCGATATATTTTCCCATTGCGATTGCCACATGGTCGGTATCGTACTTTCCGCTTTTCAGCGCCGCAAGAGCTTCGCCAATGACAATCTGTGCCGGGAAGCAGATATCATTGTGCACATACTGCTTCCCGAGCCGGATCGCTTCCTCCCGACCGATCTCCAGCGGAACCGTGCGGATTCCCTGCCCTGCATAGGCCGCTGCCATCAGTCTGGAAAAGGCATGGGATGTATTCGGGATCAACACAACTTTTTCCTGTCTGCTTTCTTTCGTATATTTCACCGGATACGGATCTTTCAGTTCATGAAGTTCAAGTCCCCGTTTTTTCTCCCTTCCCATGGCTACCGTCTCCAGGAAGGAACGGACACGGATTCGGAGCGGTCCTTGAATATCACTTTCATCCAGCTTCAAAACAAGCGGTGTCTTACCGGAAATCTCCTTCATGAGACGGATGATTTCGTCTGAAAGGTATGCATCATGACCGCAGCCAAAGCTTACGATCTGCACATATTCCAGATGTTCGTTGCCAGCCGCAAGGATTGCAGAAGAAATCATCCGTGCATGGTAGTTGTTTACGATATCCAGCCGGCTTTTGCTTAAATCCACCTCATTGGCCTCCGGCAGGGAGTCCGCCGTCAGCACCGGGATTCCCATCCGCGTAAACATATCCGGCAGATCGTGGTTGACCAGAGAATCATTCTGATACGGCCTTGCCGCCAGTACCACCGCGAATCTTCCGGTACGGGTCACTTCCTCAAGGATGGCGCTTCCCGCTTTTTTCAGTTCGGTGTGGAAGGTATCTTCCGCCCGGTCTGCCGCTTCCATGGCCTGTCTTGTCATCTCTTCCGGGATCTGGAAGGTCGCTTTCATATACTGAGTCAGCTGCCTGTCCCGGTCTTCCTTCGTATACCAGTGGAACAGCGGGGCGTCATACGGGATTCCCCACATCTGCGCCGGATTGTCCGAGTTGCGCACGACAATCGGATATCCCTTTACAACCGCGCACATGGACTCACTTGTCTTTTCCGTGTTCTCGGTCGGAACCGTCGTGATCGATGGCATGAAAATCCGGTCCACCTTTTTGGACGCCAGATTTCTCAGGTGCCCGTGGACAAGCTTTGCCGGAAAGCAGACTGTATCTGAAGTTACCGCTGAAAGACCTTTTTCATAAATCTTCCTTGTACTCGGATCCGAAATCTTTACATCAAATCCCAGAGATTCAAAAAATGTTACCCAGAACGGCATCGTCTCCCAGAAGGAAAGGACACGCGGAATTCCGATGGTAATGTTCCTTTTCGGTGCAAGCTCCGGATGCGGATACTCCCGGAACAGAAGCTTTTCCCGCTTCCGGAACAGGTTCGGCACGGCATTTGCCTTCTGCGTCTTTTCCTTTAACTGCTGCCGAACATTGGAATCCTCCGGCATGCCAAGCACCGTTCCCCTCTCACACCGGTTGTTCGTGATCCACGCATTGCCGTTGGAGAAGGTGACGATCGTCCTCTTACAATGGTTCTGGCAGAACGGGCACGGAGAATTGGACTCCTGCTTATAGGAAAAATCATCCAGAGAGTCCAGATCGATAAACGTCCTTTTCTCCGGTTCTTTCTGGTGGCGTTCCTTTGCGATCAGCGCAATTCCGATGGCTCCCATGATGCCCGGATACGGCGCCCGGAATACTTCCCGCCCGAGGTATTCTTCCATCGCCCGGACTACCGCATCATTTTCAAACGTGCCGCCCTGCACGACAATCCGGTCTCCCAGAGAGTCCCGGTTGGAAATGCGGACGACTTTCGTAAAGACATTTTCTATAATGGAACGGCACAGACCGGCCATGATATCCTCCGGCTGTCTTCCGTTTCTCTGCTCTGTAATAATGCTGCTGTTCATAAAGACCGTACACCGGCTTCCAAGCACCGCCGGATGCCTGGACGAAAATGCCACCTCGGCGATCTGCTTTGACGGTATCTGCAAGGTAGATGCGAAGTTTTCCAGGAAGGAACCGCAGCCTGATGAACATGCCTCATTGACAAGAATGTTGGTAATAACACCGTTGTCCATCCAGATCGCTTTCATGTCCTGTCCGCCGATATCTAGAATAAATGTCGCATCACTGACATATTTCTGCACCGCCCTTGCGTGTGCTACCGTCTCTACGGTATGGTACTCTGCCTGGAATGCCTTTGCAAAGAGCTGCTCACCGTATCCGGTTGTCCCTGCCGCAATGATTTCCAGTCTGGCACCCGCCTTTTTGTAGCGCTCCCGCATCTCAATCAGGGCACGCTTTGCCACCATAAGCGGTTCTCCTTCATTCGGTGCATAGAAAGAGCCGAGAATTTCCTCATCTTCTCCGATCAGAACAAACTTTGTCGTCGTACTGCCCGAATCGATTCCCAGATAGGCTCTCACCGTCTCTCCCGGTTCCGGCTGTTTCCATTCCACCGGTTTTGTCGCATGTCTGCGGCGAAATATCTCTTCCTCTTCTTTAGACGCAAAAAATGGCCGGGCTTCCTTCGAGTCGGCATCCTTTTCTTCTTTTGCATTCTGAAGAAGCTGTGCGTACTCGGAAGCGGTACGGCTTTTCGTTTCAAACATCGTCTTCAGTGAGATGGCTGCACCGTAGGCCACCATCAGTTCCGGGTGTTCCGGCCTTAAAATATCCTCCGGCGAGAGATCCAGACGCTCGGCAAAAACACGGACGAGAACCGGATTGAATGTAAGCGGTCCTCCCTCAAATGCTACCGGCTTTTTGATCTCAAGTCCCTGGGCGAGACCGCCGATGGTCTGCTTGGCAATCGCGTGAAATGCAGAAAGAGCCAGATCGGACTTGGCCACTCCCTGATTCAAAAGGGGCTGGATATCGGTCTTGGCATACACGCCGCACCGTCCTGAAATATCATAGACACAGGTTCCCTGTTCAGCCAGCGCATTGAAATCCTCCACGGAAACTTTGAGAACAGACGCGATCTCATCGATAAATGCGCCGGTCCCTCCGGCACAGCTTCCGTTCATCCGCATATCCGCAACCTGGAGCGCGCCGGTCCCCTCTTCCTTTCGGAAGAAAATCATCTTTGCATCCTGTCCTCCAAGCTCAATGGCACTCCCGACGGACTCATATTTGTCCTGAAGCGCGATGGCATTTGCCGCCACCTCCTGTACAAAAGGGACATCCATTTTCTTTGCAACGGGTTTGGCTCCCGAACCGGTCAGCGCGATCCGCACCGGCACATCCGGGCATTCCCGCGCGAATTCCTCCACCGCGCGGACGACACTTTTTAACTGCTTTGCATGGTGCCGTCTGTAATTTGAATACAGGATTGTCCCTTGTTCCGGGTCCACCGCAACGATCTTTGTCGTGGTGGATCCAACGTCAATTCCAACCAGTAATTCCTGATCAGATGAAAGTCTCAAATTTCTGCTAATCATATACTTCATCTGCCTTTTCTTAATGTATCTTAAATTTTTTCATCTACCTTGAAACAGGATTCCCCTGACGGACCATCTGTCGGCAGGGGAATCCCATTCAATTTGTCATGATTGAATTATTAACACAAAGTGAGGAAAATGTCAATTTATCTCTTTACTGATTTAAAATCTGCATAAACTCCTCTTACAGTACCGGACATACGGTTTTCATATCCGTACCGTCTGTTTCATTTACGGTCAGGAAAAGTCCGTCTGGTCTCAGGGCGCAACAGACCGCACAAAGTTTCCCCGGTCTGTTCATTATTCCAGTACCACAAATCTTCCGGCTCCGTCACCCGGAACATACCTGAAAGCACCTTCCGGTCCGGACAGATCTTCGGGAAAAGATCCTCCAGCCCGGCAAACAGTTCTTCATTATAATACTCCGTTCTGTCATCGCCCCACAGCGCACAGTAGAATATCCCCGTCTCAACCATATCCTGGAACATATGGCTTCCGTAACTCAGCTCCGGCATATATCCCGCACGGCTGTCCGAGACTTCACAGATTCCCCGGAATCCGGAAATCTGTGCAAAGCTCACCGGCACTCCCAGTTCCGGTGAAGAAGTTCCCACCCTTCCCGGCGTCATAAGTAGGATCTTCTTTCCTTTCCCTCTGTACCATGCATTGACCGCGCCCACTGCCTCCGCCGCCTGAGACTTGAGCGCATAAGGATATTCATAGTAGGCTTTCGCATCGATCTGTATGACCACATCGATCTTCTCCCTCTCCGAAGTCCCCATGGCGGAATCTCTGAGACGGAAAAAGCAGTCCTTCTCCGGCAGTCCTGGAATCCCGGTAATGCTTCCCTTCTCCCCCGTATAGAGCGGCCGGCACTGGAGAAGGTTGACTACGAACTCGCCTTCTTCATTCAGATTGACTGTATACTCAATATCCACCGGATTGCCGTAGACCTGACCTAGTGTTTTCAGTACGTTCTGCATAAGACCGGTAAACTCCCTGTTCTCAAGAAGTCCCTATAACTAAAAACAGCGAAAATGATATGCTGTCCTTCCTGACAGGAAATCTGATCCTCAGGACAATACGAAGTTAACCTCTTTCTTTATCATAATTATTTTCTGTCTATTCTGGTTTTTTTATTTTATATGGATTTTTTTCTGACTTCATATTGACACATCCCGATTTATGAGTTATTATTAAGACATCAAAAGAAAAGGAGGACGGACCACCAAAAACATAAGTTCAACATTTAAATTTTAAAGAAACGAGGTATAGTCCAATGGCAAAGTAATCGAAATATTATTGAAAACACTATTCAGAAAGGATAGTTTTAAATAGATATCAATTAAACAAGGAGGAAAGACCCATGGATGGAATAGGTAAATAATCCACTGTACGAATGCGAAATCGATACAGTGGATTTTTATTGCCCTCTTATATATTTTTACTTTACACAAAAAGGTGATTATTGAAAAGCCATCGGACCTCGGCAGATTTTCAACATGCCAAAGTTTCCCGTCCTTTCATCAGAACTTCGATATAATGGTCGAAATCTACATCATTTTGTTTTTTCAATATCTCAATATAACTTTCCTTGATGTGATCTGCCGCGATATCCGTTGCATCCGGCATTCCCATGGCATCCCCCAATGCCATACCAAACAAAGCACCTGCAATCTTATTTTTCATTCCGCCACCTCCATGCTCTATTGCAATTGCAACTTACTTTTTGTCCTGTATCAATTGAACAAAATGACTGCATTTTTCATAAACGGTTATTAACTACAGAACAAAGTTTCCTGTTTAATAAAATATTGCCCGGTACAAACCGGGCAACACAAAAAATCTGTTTTTTTATTATACCTGAATCACTCCTGCCATGCTGCAGAGCAGGACGATAATTCCAAGAACAATCCGGTACCATCCGAAGGCCTGGAAGTCATGCTTTTTGATGTAGTCCATCAGGAAACGAATAACTACGATAGACACAAGAAAGGCGGTAATCATACCGACCGCAAGCACCAGCAGTTCGGATCCGCTAAAGGCAAATCCATACTGAAGAACTTTTAAAAGGCTTGCGCCAAGCATAACCGGAACCGCAAGGAAGAAAGTAAATTCGGATGCCGCTTTTCTTGATACACCGATAAGCAGGGCGCCGACAATCGTGGCACCGGACCGGGAGGTTCCAGGAAAGATTGCCGCAATCAGCTGGAAGACTCCGATGATCAGCACAGCCGAAATTGTCAGATCCTCCACTGTCTTCATCCGCGGTCTTTTCCCTTTATTCCAGCGTTCAATCACGATGAACGCAATACCAAAGACAATCAGGGCAATCGCAACCGGAACTGCATGATAGAACATTGCTTCAAATACATCATCAAACAGAATCCCGATCACAGCCGCCGGAATGCAGGCCAGAAGGATCTTTCCCCAGAGGATCATTTTCTCCATTTCGATTACCGGTCTGTTTTTGTCTTTAAACTGAAACGGGAACAGCTGGTTCCAGAACTGCAGTACGACCGCAAAAATCGCGCCAAGCTGAATCACAACAAGAAAGACATTGACAAAGTCCGCGCTTCCTTTCAGCTTGACAAACTCGTCCAGAAGGATCATGTGTCCTGTACTGCTGACAGGAAGCCATTCCGTGATTCCCTCCACAATTCCAAACAAAACTGCTTTTATAATTTCCATTTATTTTCTCCTTGTTTCTTTTTTGATTGATTCTTTTTCAGGTATCAAAGTGCTGCCATGGCAATCGTGCCTGCAGTCAGCAGAACCAGTCCTGCCGCCGCTTTCCTGCTGAGCTTTTCTCCAAATACAAAGTAGGAAAATACAACAGTCACAAGCACGCTCAGCTTGTCAACAGGAGCCACAATACTGGCCGGGCCTTCCTGAAGAGCCCGGTAATAGCAGAGCCATGAAGCTCCTGTAGCGATCCCGGAGCAACAGATAAAGATCAGCTCTATTTTCGGAATCTGCCGGACTTCCTGCTGCTGTTTCCGGATTCCCACCATAAGCCAGGCCATCACAAGCACCACACAGGTACGGATTGCTGTGCCGAGATTGGATTCCACGCCGGAGATCCCGACCTTTCCGAGGATCGCCGTAAGACTTGCAAATACTGCGGATCCTGCCGCATAGAGAATCCAGCCTGCACCGCCCCTGGAATCTTTAATCTCCACATCCTTTTTCTCGATCATCAGAAAAATTCCGGCCGCAATCACAATTACCGCTGCCGCTTTCGGAATTGAGATTCCTTCCTGCAGAAAGATCAGGGCAAGCAGGATTGTCAGCACTGTACTGGACTTGTCAATCGGAACAACCTTGTTGATATCCCCTGTCTGCAGCGCCTTAAAATAACAGAGCCACGATGCTCCCGTGGCCGCGCCGGACAGAATCAGAAAGACAAGCGTTCTCGCATCAATCACTGAAATCTCATCTGCCGATCCTACAATTCCTACAATCACCCACGAAAAAATCAGGATCACGATCGTCCGTACCGCTGTGGCTACAGTAGAATCGGTTTTCCTGATTCCGCATTTTGCCAGAATGGACGTGACCCCCGCAAAAAAAGCAGAACCCACAGCATACAAAAGCCACATCAGACATTCCTTCTTTCTCTATCAGGATTCCCGGTCATTTAACCGGTAACCAGCACCCCACACCGTCTCGATGATCTTCGGATTTCTGGCATCATCCTCAATTTTCTCTCTCAGACGGTTCACATGAACCGATACCGTCGCCGCATCGGATACATACTCAAATCCCCATATCTTTTCAAAAAGTTCTTCTTTTGAAAACACGATATTTGGATTTTCTGCAAGGAACCGATGCAGCTCAAACTCCCGGTTCGGGATTTTCAGTTCTACACCATGTTTCCATACTTTCCAGGTCTTTGGCTCGATCACCACGTCCTGGATCGTGATCTTATCTCCCTTGTTCCGCTCCTCCCTGCCGCGCCCGGATGTCAGCCGTTCGTACTGCTTCAGATGGGAGCGTACCCGCGCCACCAGCTGAGACGGATCAAAAGGTTTTGTAATATAGTCATCAGCACCCAGTCCGAGGCCGCGGATCACATCCACGGCCTCGGTGCAGGCTGTCACCATCAGGATCGGAATATCGATCTGATCCCGGATCTCCCGTCATCTAACAACACGGTTTCATATCCATTGCTCTCCAGATAATCTTTTTCCAGCCAGGCAATTTTTTCATCATCCTCCACAATCAGAATCTTCGTCATATCAGTTCCTCCTATGGGAAACATATCTCTATTTCATTTTTGCCTTCCGCAGCTGCTCCAGAATCAGAATCACCGCAAAGCAGACAGCTGCGCCGATCAGAACCGTGACCGCCATCGGCATGGTAACTGCGACAATCTCAAGCAGAGACGGGAACAGTGCAAGAGCCAGGAACGTACCGCCGACCATGGTCACGCAGACAAACAGTCTGAGCGGAGTAAGCGGGATACAGCTCTTGATCACTGCCAGCATGGAAATCAGAATCAGCAGAAGATACATCACCGTCTGTCTTTCCTCAGTGCCAAACGGCGCAAGCAGCGTAAATACCGCAATCATACATGCAACCGTAATACCAAACGGTGCGGCATGGGAAAGTGCCGTCGGGAGGAATTTCCCGCGGATTCTCCTTATATCCGACTCCACAATCGATACGAAGGACGGATATGCCTCGATGCAGGCATCGATCAGCGTGATCTGAATCGGAATAAACGGGAACGCCTTATTCGTGATCAGACAGAAAAACGATACCAGTACAGAATAGATCGTCTTGATAAAGAATACCTGCGCTGTTCTCGTTACGTTGTTGATGACCTTCCGGCCTTCCATCACAACATGCGGAAGGTTCGTAAAGTCGGAATCCAGAAGCACTATCTGCGCAATCTGGCGGCTTGCGTCACTTCCGTCCGCAACTGCAATCGAGCAGTCCGCCTCACGCAGTGCCAGCAGGTCATTGACTCCATCGCCTGTCATCGCCACCTGATGGCCCTGACGCTTCAGCGCCAGCACAAGCTCCTGCTTCTGCTTCGGCGTCACTCTGGCAAAAACAGCATATCTCCGGCAGAGCATATCATAATCCAGATCTTCGCCAAGTGTGGACAGATCGATGGCATCTTCCCATCTCTCCAGTCCGGCACGTTTTGCAATCATCGATACCGTCTTTACATGGTCTCCGGAAATAACTTTGACATCCACGCCCTCTCTCTTAAAGAACGCAAGCGTCTCCTCGGCATTCTTCCGGATCGTATCTTCCAGAATCACACTGTAAACCGGACGGATTCCCGCCGGCAGCTCATTATCATTCTCCCACGTCTGTCCGGAATATCCGATAATAATCACTCTTCGTCCTTTTTCCAGCTCACACTCCAGATTCTCCGGAAGATTTCCCATCAACCGCTCCGGCGCGCCCACAAAAATACTTCCCGCACCTTCAAAACTGATGCATCCCCATTTTCTCTTCGAAGAGAACGCGATCTTGTGAACCGGACGGTACGCCGCTTTCGGCTCAAACTTTTCTTTCAGCGCCTGAAACGTCGCATTGTTGTCATCACTGGCGGCCATATAAGACTGCACAAGCGCATCCATCTCGCCGCCCGGCAGATCCGTCAGCGGAATCACCGAATGGACTCTCAGCTTTCCATCTGTGATCGTCCCTGTCTTGTCCAGACAAATGGTATCCACATGTGCAAGCGTCTCCAGTGAATAAATATTCTGCACAAGAATTTTCATTCTCGCAAGCCGAATGACACCGGCTGCCAGAGAAACAGATATCAGAAGAACAAGTCCCTTCGGAAGCATACCAAGAAGTGCCGCCGAAGAAGAAATCACCGCCTCATCAACCGGAGTATTTCTAAGGAAATACGCTTCCAGGAACAGGATAATTCCAAGCGGGATAATCAGAAAACTCGTAAATTTCGTCACTTTCCGCATGGAACCAAGAAGCTCCGAATGAATCTGCTTTTCCTGCTTTACTTCATTTGCAAGTTTCGTCGCATAGTTTTCATTCCCGACATGGGTTACTCTCGCATACGCCTTACCGGAAATAACAGAACTTCCCGAAAAAAGCTCCGCTCCCTGTTCCTTGACAACAGCATCACTCTCACCGGTCAGAAGAGACTCATTGACCTCAAGCATCCCATCCACAACGACCGCATCATTACAGATCTGATTACCGCTGGCAAGCACCATCAGATCATCCTTTACGATCTCTTCCATCTCCACGGTCATTTCCCGGTTATCCCTGCGCACACGCACAGTCGGACGGTTCAGAATCGACAGCTCGTCCACAAGCTTCTTCGCCTTGAACTCCTGCGCAATCCCAATCACAATATTCAGAATAATAATCGCGATGAACAGCATATTCGAATATGCCCCCACCAAAAACAGCAGCACCGCAATTAAAAAGTTCAGAAAGTTGAACAACGTACAAAGATTCTCCCGCACAATCTGCGGCTTCGTTTTCGTAATCTTTGCGGCTCCGGTACCACCCTCACCACGGGCCTTCCGTTCCTCCACTTCCCGGGCCGACAGCCCAGACAGATTCTCACTCATCACACTACGCCTCCTGCACTACTTTTCTCTCTCAAAGACTAGCATCTTCGACTAAACAAATTTTTATGAATTCTTAAACAATTTCTAAACTCTTCCCGTGTCCTCTCCACTCCCGTCAGAAGCACACTCACACGGAATTCTATCATAACAGAAATCATACAAAAATGCAATTTCAACCACATTATATCAGCCAAAAACCATACATACAACAATTATCGGGGACGTGTTCCGACGCGTCGGAACCTGTCCCCGATGAAAAAAATCTGAAAATTCGTGTTTCCCCTTATTTTATGCGGGTTTTGAGCGTTTTTTGCTCATTTACGTCGTGTACCTGTGCATCGGAACACGTCCCCGATGAAATGAGTTTGCTGCCTTTTTCGCAGATTTCGTAAATCTCGTCGTATTTTTCTTCTATGAGTGGTGAGATTTTTTCTGTTTGTCTGCGTACTCCTTTTTTGTAAAGGAAGTACGGCAGAATCCAGCCCAGGAATCCTGGAATGGCGAGAAGGATGCACAGTACGATGTGCGGCGGGTTTGCTGTGACAGCGAATGTTGATCCTGCCATAAATGCGGTTCCTATGATTCCGGTTGTGATTGCAACGATGGATGGAAGTGAGGTTTTTTCTTTTTCCAGATGCCGGATTTCTTCTACATAGGCTTCGAAATTTCTTTGTAGTCTGGTGAGTTCCATCTTATTGATAATCTTCCGGTCCCGTTTCATCCGGATGATGCTTTTTCTGTGATGATGGGATTTTGTATGTGATCCGTAGTATTCCATACGGATATCCTGTACATTTTCATCGATTTCCCATCCGAAATTCATGTATCCGTCTATTAAAAATGAGATTTGCCCCGGCTCTGCTACTACTTGTTTATATTCGTATCCGATGAACCGGTTGTTTTCTTTGTTTTCATTCATTGTTTCGTTCCACCTCCGCCTGTTCTCTGGTTTGTTCTGCTTTTGGAAGAATCACCTTAAATGTGCTTCCTTTTCCTTCTTCGCTTTTGACGGAGATTTCCCCGTCCATGAGTACAAGGACGCGTTTTACAAGTGCAAGCCCCAGCCCGTTTCCTTCTTTGGAATGGGATGTGTCTCCCTGATAAAATTTATCGAAAATGTGGCGCACACTTTCCCGGCTCATGCCACATCCGGCGTCGCGGATTTCTACTTCCACCACTTTGTCCCTTGTTTTCTGCCGGATCATCACGCTTCCTCCCGGCTCTGTAAATTTGATTGCTTTGGATATCAGGTTGTTCCAGACGAGCTCCATCAGGCTCGGATCTGCCTGTACCAGTACGCGTTCCTCCACATCTACTTCCAGCTCCAGATCTTTCCGGTCCCACAAAGGATCAAAAAGTTGAACGGACTGCTGAGATAATAGGAAAACAGACTGTAAAAACTATATCCCATCGCATGGCCGGAAAATGTCCACCATACTCCCTGTCCGATCTGATGCAGAAATTCTTCATAAAAGCCCAGATACTGGTGTACACCATCTATGATCAGCGCCGATCTGGACCCAAACGTAAATATGCCCACTGCTGCAAATCCGATACAACAGGTCAGAACAGGAAAGAAAAAAGCGGCCAGCAGACTGTGTATCTGCTTCTGTCTGTTATCCGTTACACTTTTAATCCGGCAATCTCTGGCTTTCACTGTAATTCCTCCGTAATAAGAGTTTTTCTCTCACTTGTTTCTGATGTGTAGTCTAACGGATAGATCTAATAACTTCATATGGATTTTTTAAACAATTTTTGAATATTAAGAAATGATAATCAGAAAATAGAAAAAAGCCCGTAAATACGGGCTCTTTAGAGAGGCGCAGACCGGATTTGAACCGGTGAATCGAGGTGTTGCAGACCTATGCCTTACCACTTGGCTACTGCGCCGTACACTATATTATATTATCATATTTTCTGAAAAATGCAAGCATTTTTCAAAAATGACTCCGACGGGAATCGAACCCGTGTTACCGCCGTGAAAGGGCGATGTCTTAACCGCTTGACCACGGAGCCTTATTTCTTGGCACCGCTATCGCAGTGCCGAGAATTATATTATCATACCCTCTCAAAAAAAGCAAGCCTTTTTTTAAGAATTTTTCATAACTACACTTTCTACCACATCTGCGGCATGTTCACATGTATCCGCGCACCGCTCAAGATAGATGTAGATCTCTCTCCATGCTATGATATGCAGCGGATTCTGGCACTCGGCATGGAGCTTCCGCATGCTCTTCATAAAGCAGCGGTCCGCCTCTTCTTCCAGGTCATTAATCTGGATAATGACTTCTTTCAGCTTTTTGGAATGCCGGAAATCTGCAAACTCTTTTGTAAGCTCTGTCACCTTTTCACAGCAGCGGATAATAATATCCAGCATCTGAAGGGCATCATCTTCAATCTCAGTGATATTATTCATATAGATTCTCAGGAGCACATCCTCAATCTTGTCTGTGATATCGTCAATCCGCTGGCTCAGAGCAATGATGTCCTCTCTTTCAATCGGAGGGATAAACTCTTTTGCAAGTCTGTCCAGCATATCGTGCTTTTTCATGTCCGCACTGTTTTCTATCTTGTGCATCTCGTCCAGATACTCCTCCAGCTTTTCCGGTCTGAAGTCTCTGAGAATTCCTACAAGCATATGTCCCGCCTGACAGGAAATTTCCGCACAGGCTGTAAATGTTTCAAAATAAAATGAATCCCGATTCTTTGCCATTTTTACTTCCTCCTACTTCTTCTAAAAGAGTGCCATGAACAGCTTTGCTATGACAAAACTGATCAGTCCGCATCCCGGGAACGTAAATACCCAGGTCAGCATCATGTCCTTTACTACGCCGAAATTGATTGCGGAAAGTCTTTTTACCGCGCCGACGCCCATAATTGCGCTGGTCTTTGTATGTGTTGTGGAAACCGGAATTCCAAACACACTGGAAAGCAGCAGACAGAACGCGCCTGCAAGGTCCGCTGAAAATCCCTGGAACTTCTCAAGCTTGACCATATCCATTCCGACAGATTTTATAATCTTCTCACCGCCTACGCTTGTCCCGATTCCCATAACGGCACTGCAAAGCAGCATCAGCCATATCGGAATCCCCATGCCTTCCACACTGGACTGTCCGTTGCAGAAAGCGATTCCAAGAAACAGCACACCGATAAATTTCTGTCCATCCTGCGCTCCGTGCATAAAGCTCATAAATGCCGCGCCGAAAATCTGTGCGCCTTTAAAAAATGACGATGTCCTGCGCCGGTCCATAGATGCGCAGAGAGCCGCAATCACCTTGCAGATGATCCAGCCCGAAAAAAATCCGAGCGCCAGACTCAGTACAAGTCCGTAAAGCACCTTAACCCATTCCGCGCCGTTTACACCGGACAATCCGTTCTGAATCGCAATCGCCGCGCCGGTAAGTCCGGCAATAAGGCTGTGGCTTTCGCTGGTAGGAATTCCAAAAACAGAAGCCGCAACACTGTATACAACAATGGAAAACAATGCCGCGCAAAGAGCTACCAGCGCCTTGTCTGTCTCTCCTCCAAAGTCCACCATATTGCTGATTGTGGACGCAACCGAGCTGTTGATCCCGGTCATCACAAGTACTCCAAGGAAATTAAAGACAGCGCTCATCATAATTGCAGGCCTCACCCGCATACACCTTGTGGCAATACAGGTGGCAATCGCGTTCGGTGCATCCGTCCATCCGTTTACGAAAATGACCCCCATTGTAAGAAGCACGGTGATCAAAAGTACCGGATTTGACGTGACCTGCTGAAAAAAGCTGAAAAATGAAACATCCATAAGTCTCTTCCTTTACCCATCCTTTTCTTCTTTTAATAAATTTCGACTGTATACTTTTCATGAGCTTTCTATTTGATTTTTTCTTTACACAGTCTTAACTCAAATATAACATTGCGCCCGTTCTCTTACAAGAATTTTTCATATGGTAAGATCTACAAAAAAAATGCGTTAAATCGAAAGTTTTTATCACTTTCGACTTAACACACATTTTCTGTCCCGTTTCAAACAAACTTCCCATTTCAGGGTCATGAAATCACGTGAAATGTTTTCCACTTTCCTCTCCTGAACCGTACCTGGAACACGACTGTTCTGCTCAGCCAGTCCATACACATGGCAAGCGCAATCACCAGCGAGCTCTTCATCAACCGTTTAAAGTACTGTTCTGCCTGTTCGATATCGCCCGCACCCATGCACTGGCTGACAATAAACGTATCCGAAAGCCCCACCAGCATCAGCATCAGCAAAAACTGCTCCATCACGAGGGGGAGTATCATATTTCTCAGCTGCTTATTTGTAAATAATAGTTTCTGCTCCAAGCCTCTCTCTCATTTCTTATATTCGATATCGGTCAAAGACCGAAGAATCCTCAAATAAGTATAGTGCCTCTCACCGGCTCTGTCCAATACCTGTATAAAATAGCCGGGAATACCCAAAAGGCATCCCCGGCTGTTCAATAGGATTTACTTTTTAAACCAATACCCGACTCCCCATACAGTCTGTGTATACTGCGGGTCGGACGGGTCATCTTCTATTTTCTCTCTCAATTTATTGATATGTACCGTGACTGTCGACATGTCTCCTACAGCTTCTGTTCCCCAGACATGGTCAAAAATCCGCTCTCTTGTAAAGACGATATCCGGATTTCCGGCCAGAAACAAAAGAAGCCTGAATTCCCGTCCTGTAAGTTCCAGCTTGTTTTTCCCTTTATATACGCGGTAAGATCCCGGATAGATTCTTAGCTGGCCGGTAGAGATTACTTCTTCCTTTCTTCCGGCTTTCAGCGTCTTATGGATTTGCATATGCGCTTTTATCCGGGCCGTCAGCTCTGCAGGGCTGAACGGCTTTACAATATAGTCATCCGCCCCGAGCCCGAGCCCTTTGATTTTATCTATATCCTCTTTTTTTGCAGTGACAAGAAGAATCGGAACATCGGATTGAGCCCTGATCGCTCTGCAGATATCAAACCCGCTTTTTCCCGGCAGCATCAGATCCAGCAATACGGCAAAATATTCTCTTTTCCGGATATTTTCTAACCGCAGATCAGCCGGAATACCTGTTCGACAGCCAGTTCCATATTTTTCCGGGCCCGCTCCGGCTCCATTGCTTCTTCCAGAGTAGTAATTCCTCTGACAATCGGGAAAAATGCGTCAATCCCCGCCTCATTGCAGGCCCCTGCATCGTCTGTCACGCTTCCTGCAAAAGCAATGACTTTTTTCCCGTATTTTTTCGCAAGTTTCGCCACACCCACTGGTACCTTTCCCATCGCGGTCTGCGAATCCAGTCTTCCCTCGCCGGTAATCACAAGATCCGCGTCGCGGATCTCTTCTTCCAGACCGACTGCTTCCATAATGATATCAATACCCGGTTTTAGGACCGCATCCGGCATATAGCTGATAAAAGCAAATCCGAGTCCTCCCGCGGCTCCTGCCCCTTCTTCCTCACTATGGTCTTTTCCCAGATACATTTTTGTCATCCCTGCATAATGCTTCATCTTCTCGTCCAGAACCGCTCTTTCTTCCGCCCTGACTCCCTTCTGCGGGCCATATACATATACCGCACCGTTTTCACCGCAAAGCGGATTTTTCACATCACACGCAATCCGGAAGGAACATTCCTTGAGTTCCGGCATTGCCAGGCTTGTGTCAATTCTGACGATCCGGTCAAGTTCACCGATCCCTCCGGCGATCTGTCTTCCTTCCGCATTCAGAAATCGGTACCCAAGCGCCTGAAGCATCCCTGCTCCCCCGTCTGTCGTCGCACTGCCCCCGATTCCGATAATGAATTTTCTTCCTCCTTTTTCCACTGCATCCCGAATCATCTCTCCTACGCCAAAACTTGTGGCATTCCACGGATCCAGACTGTCCGGATGAATAAGCGTGATTCCGGCCGCCTCCGCCATCTCCATCACAATCGTCTCTCCATCCGGCAGTATCCCGTATTTTGCTGTTACATGCTTCCCGTCCGGCCCTGTCACACGGACTTCACGGTATTCTCCACCCAGTCCTTCGATCATGCTTTCCGTTGTTCCCTCTCCTCCGTCCGCTACAGGTTTTATGACAACATCCGCCCGGCATACCTTTCTGATTCCGGCCTTTGCCGCCGTTCCCGCCTCTATGGAACCAATGCTCCCTTTCATCGAATCAATCGCTGCTACAACTTTCATATCATTCCTCCTGCCAAAGAAAGCATGCATCCCCGGCATTCAGGATCCATGCTTCCTTCTTTTCATTTATAGTATTATCTTACCAGACAAGGCTTCTTCGGGTCAAATTTCCATCCAGTCACTGAGCAGTCACCGCCAAAAACAATCACTTTGTCAGGTGCCTTTTCCTGTAAAATATCTCTTGTTTCTCTCATTTGGCGCCGCAGAATATCTCCGCCATCAATTCCATCCACTTTGTTCAGATCATTGTCAAAAGCTGTATCAACATGTATTCTGACTGTTTCAGCTTCCGGATCAGGAGGGGCTATACGCTCCAAAAGTTCCGAACCGAATACATAGTCTGGATTTACACCTCCCTGCCACTGGGGAATCACCATTCTCAATGTAGATGTTTTTTCTGATCTTGCACTCATATTTGTCACCTCTTACACTTTTCTATAAAGCTGATGATCTACTCTAAATATTTGATATGATTTAATCTATATAATACACCCAGTTTTCTTTTCTCGGCGGTGTTTTCGGGTAATTACCCTTTACATATCCAAGTACGCAGTGGCCGATACCTTCATATTCGCCTTCAATTCCCAAAGATTTAAGAATCTCCAGTCCTTCCGGACGTTCAAATTCCTCTTTTGCCCTGTGGATCCAACAGCTTCCTATCCCTAATGAATGCGCTGCAAGCATAAGATTTCCCATCACAAGGCTTCCATCATAAACACGATTCACCCAGTTTTTATCTGCAAGAACGATCAATACGACTGGTGCCCCATAGAATGGATCGCTTTTTGTTCCCATGATTTCTGCGTTTAACCGGGAAAGTTTATCACGCATCTCTTTATTCGTTACCGCAATAATGATCGGCGACTGTTTATTCATCCCTGTAGCCGCATATGTACCTGCTTTAATAATCTGATCGATCACATCTTTCGGAACCATATCAGGTTCAAATTTACGGATACTTCTACGTGTTTCCATCAAAGTTAGTAATTCTTTATTGTCTGCTATAAATTCCATCACGTTTTTTAGGGTATAGACTGGATCGTCGTCGGGTAAACTCAATTCGAAGAAACTGAAGTTAATTTTTTGTTGCCCAATTTCAAAAAAATCGTTATAATAATCTTGTTTTAGCATAGTTCCATTATAACATGGAACGGAGAGGAAGATGGTTGTCGTTAGCCATCTTTTTCTCTTTTTAGAGGATAAATTTCAGGGGCAGATGTGACTCGTATGAGTCACATCTGCCCCTGATTTGGACTATCTATTTCCCGATAACCCCTTTGTGAGCTCCCCCTGTTGGACTTGAACCAACGACACTGTGGTTAACAGCCGCATGCTCTACCACGCGAGGCGGTCGCATACCGGAAAACGTATCCGCTTTTTATCGCCTCGAATGATCCTGTTGCGTATGGTGGAGAACCGTTACATTGTATCACTCTCTCTTTATTTTATAATAGTATAGTTCGTTCTTCTCGCTTTCCCATTCTGCTTTAGCAGATTATTTTTCACCATTTTTCTGAGAGTTCTGGAAGCTGTCGACGCACTCACCTCAAGTAAACTGATCACATCATTTTTAGTAATAACGCCATGCTCCCGGACATATTCCAAAATTTTTTCTTCTGCTTCACTTAATGAGGCTTCTGTCTCCATGATAGAATTTGTATCTGTTTTTGTCGTCCACACAGAAGAATTTTCTAACATATATTTTGCATTAACATTTGGAAGTATGATCTTAAAAGTATTTTTCGTAGTTTGAATCTCAGGCTTTTCCTTCATGCCTTCATATGCTTTCATAATTTTTTCCATTCCTGTACCGTAAGCCTCTATTAAATGAAGCCGATAAAATACATTTGCAAGATCCTGGTTTCTGCAAACAGAAATTCCCTCCATTATATCTTCCAGTTCAATTCCCGGCATCAGTCCGCCAATAGAAACAAGCTCAATTCTATCTTCATAAATTCTGATAAACGCACTAGCGCTGAACGAATAATCTCGATGGACCAGTAGATTTAAAAGTGATTCCCTCACCGCGATTTCCGGGTAATCTCTGACATCAATTCTCCGCAGCTTCTCTATCGTCGCACGGGTCTGATTACGAAAATCAATAAAATCGTACACTTCATTCATCTGCTTCATTAATGATCCGCTGAACTCCCGACGGTCCTTAAAAATCGTCTGATCCTTTCCCTGAAAGACAGCAGCCTTAATCGTATGCACGCACTGATCAGATAGAAGCAGTGCTAAATTACTGTAAAGATTGTCCTGATCAATCAGTTTTAGAGTACGCATTTGTTGTGGACCAAATTCTACTTTGCGAAGCTCAAATTCCTTTTTTACAGCTTCAAATGTAAGCTCCTGGTTTAAACTCCTCATCGCCTCGAATCGGTCTCCATCCGTTTCCTTAATCATACGAAGTATAGCCGTATCTGTGGCAGGCACAGACGAATATCCCTGTCTGACATATACTCCTTCCGGGCGCATCCCTTTTTTAGCGAGATAATACGGCCGATCTGTTCCGCGCTGAATATCCACAACAACGATTTTCTTCCCCGCTTCCTCTATTGTTTCATAATGAAGGAACATCGTCACATCCGGCTTAATTGCATCCCTCACCATATTGCTGACCTGTAGAGAGACTCTGTCGGGATCATCAAGCCCAACTACTTCTCCATTATCCCGAACACCTATATACAATCTGCCGCCGTTGCAGTTGGCAAAAGCAATGATTTCTTTTTTGATTTCATCTACAACAATTTCTTTTAGCTCTACAGTCTCACTTTCTCGAAAAAGCATACTGCCATCTCCTTTATTTTGTTCAATGGACATATTATAATAAATCGCGCCAATCGTGTCAATATATTTGACCCGATTATGACGCGATTTAACCTGATTATGACGCGATTTGACCTGATACTGCTATTATTCTCAAAAGATGTGTAAAATATAAGCTTTCTATTCTAACCATGCTATGACAGGATTGACGCGATAAACACACCTTTCTGACAACCACCACAAAAAGTTTCAGAATAAATAAAGCCCGTAAACATTAAATTTACGGGCTTTGCAAGCTCCCCCTGTTGGACTTGAACCAACGACACTGCGGTTAACAGCCGCATGCTCTACCGACTGAGCTAAGGAGGAATATTTTAGATACAAAGAAACACACCTTTTCAGGTGTTTCCTTTTGTGTACCTTCAAAACCACATATAAGTCCACGTTTCTGTCATCCTGCTTTTTCCTATCCACCATTCCTTGGTTATGCCCTCGACCTATTAGTAACAGTCAGCTCCATGCATTACTGCACTTCCACCTCTGCCCTATCTACCTCGTCGTCTTCAAGGGGTCTTACTACTTGCGTATGGGATATCTCATCTTGAGGGGGGCTTCACGCTTAGATGCCTTCAGCGTTTATCCCTTCCCGGCTTGGCTACCCTG
>NZ_SPHM01000035.1:0-39691 GCF_005844125.1 Pseudoflavonifractor sp. BSD2780061688st1 E11 | reverse complement strand
GTTTTTTTTGATTATACATCAGAACAGCTGTGATTACCAGAATATTTAGTTAAATATCATCAAGTCAGCACACTAGTCTATAATAAGGGAATTCATTTTCTTGAATTTTACTTACTTGTTTATAACACTCTTTAACAGTACCACATAATTCAAATAAATCGTCCTTTGAATAATATTGTTTGCAATATCTCATTCCATTTTGACGATTTTTAGGAATACCATAATTTTTGCTATAGTCCTCATCAATAACTTCATAACAATCGCGTATTGTATCATAAGATGAGACAATTAAATAATGTGTATAATGCTCCATATGGAACATTTTATGCTCCTTTTTATAGTACAAATTTATTGGCAAGATAAGTTTGCTTTTTTTTAGTAATTTGTTTATACTTTCAAAAAATTTTTGTTTATCTCCTAGATAAAGTTGCAAACAATTAGAAGGACTGATTTTTAATTCTTTTGAAATATTGTTTTTAATATCTTTATATCCACTTAAAACCAAGTAATTTAGGGTAATTCCAGGATACTTTTCCTCTAAGATTAACCAAATACACCTATCAATACAATCAAATGTTAATAAATTAAATGAATCAATAAATTTATTTTCCACAATACTCTTCCTTTTATATATTTCTAGTTAACTGTTATTTTATTTCTTTTTAAAACAATTTTTCTTTCAACGCACTGGATAAATTCATTAACATTAGCATATTTATCCGAAAACAGCTCATCATCCGAAAATACTATCTCGAATTTTGATTCCAAATCACATATTAGCGCAACAAATTGCAATGAATCCATCTCTATACTTATTTCTTCTTCTCCCTCTAAATTTACACCAACATTATTTATTACCTCTAATATTTCCTCTCTCATGTATCATCTTCTCCTTCTTGAAAACAAATGAAAATAATATTTTTAATTTATAAAAAACTGATTATCTCTTTTGACGATGTACTTAATAATGAACTCATCCAATATAAGTATTCTATATTTTCCTCACATTCCATCTGTTGATGAAATTTCATTGCATAGTTACATTTTGCTCCGCCCATGCAAAACGGAAATGCAATGCACTTATAACATTTGTCTAAGTTTTGTTTTCTCGTCAACCATTTCGCCTCTTTATATGGATCTATATGAATCTTCCCACTATTATCAATAAAACCTATATTATTTGCTTCTTTATATACTTCGTCAGACATTGCCATTTCACATTTATGAACAGAAGCATCATTCATGATAACATAGCCTTTTTTCTTAGATGCGGCACAAAACTGAACCTCACTATTATACTTTAAATAGTCCTGTAAATTTGTTCCTTGTCTTGCAGCCTCTTTATATAAAGCGCTTATAAGTTTTATATCAGAAATTACCTGCTCCTGATGTGTTTTAATCCGTTCACCTTTCCAATCATGTACCGGTTCCAAAACAATGTGGAAACGC
The DNA here is from genome assembly GCF_005844125.1 of Pseudoflavonifractor sp. BSD2780061688st1 E11. Taxonomy (NCBI): domain Bacteria; kingdom Bacillati; phylum Bacillota; class Clostridia; order Eubacteriales; family Oscillospiraceae; genus Pseudoflavonifractor; species Pseudoflavonifractor sp. BSD2780061688st1 E11. The sequence continues at coordinate 38,242 of NZ_SPHM01000035.1, read as the reverse complement.
CTATCTTCTTCAAATTCCAAATTCCATTTTTTTAAAAACTCTTCTATATAAGGATAATTATCTCTAGACACATTAACTCTTATATCTATTGAATATGAGCGATTAATTTTCTTGATAGCTTGTAAATTCTCCATAATCCTATCATATGTTCCCTTACCATTTTTCAGAGGTCTCTGTTTATCATGGTATTCTTTTATACCATCAATTGTAATCATATAAAAAAATATGTGCGAATTCAAAAGATTTAGAAATAAATTTTCTGTTAACAAATATCCATTTGTAGTAATGCGTCCTAAATAGGTAAATTTATTTATTTTTCCTATTTTTAATATAAAATCACTTAAGTCAAGTAATGTCTCTTTTTCTAATAAAGGTTCTCCCCCAAACCAATTGATATAAACTTTTTTTATATTATTTTTTGTTTCCCTTTCTATAAACCTCTTAATTTTTTTTATAGCATCTATTGAAAAAGATTTTTTTTCTTCTTTCTGGTAGCAATAAATGCATTGGAAATTACACGCATGTGTCATTATAAATGTCAAATCTAAAACTTCTGAATCCCATACGATACTATTATATTTATATTCAATATACTCCATTTCATTTATTGTATCATCAATAATATAACCTTTTTCTATCATTTTTTCTTTTAAAAATGGATTAACTAAAATTTTATCTATTTTTTTATTCACTAATAGATTATATATCTTACTAGAAACCAAATCACAATTTTTACTTAATACATTATATATATAATATTGATCCATATAATTCTTAGCAACTAAATTATATTTCGAAAATTTATACATCTTTTGCTCCTTCATTCAAAATACATCCTTCTTTTTCCCAATTAATGGGACATGGTGAACACCACTCATAATATTGGCATTGCTCACATTCTTTATATTTAGGATCACTATCTCTCACATCTTTTAGTATATTTTCTTTATTCCAAAATTCAATTAAATTAGCTTCACTGCACACAGAAATTCTACCATCTGCATGAGTACATGGCATCATGTATCCCCAAACGTTTATTGCCATTGAATATTTCCCTGCGCTACACCCTTTTAAAATAGAATTTTTGATTTTAATGCCACACAAGTTTCTTAACTCAAAAAAGCAAGACTCAATATTGATCTTAATTTTTTCCAATGTGTTCCTCATTATAAAATTAGCTAAAAACTCGATGTCTTTATACTGTAATTGACCATTAATTTCGCCCCTTGCATCTGGCTTATTTTTTAATATGTCAATCGCTTCAACGCCTACATCTTCAGCAAATTTGCACAATTGAGGAAAGTCCTCCACATTATCTCTACGTGCGACCCAATTAATTCTCGTTTTGATCCCTCTTTTTTTCGCTTCGAATAGCATTCTTTTCGCTGCCTTAAACCCATCCCTAGACTTCTGATTCACTTCCTCCGTAGATCCATTTAATGATATATAAAGAGCATCCAGCTGTGTCATTATATCATACAATTCATCTTGTATTTCTACGCCTCCTGTAGAAATGTATAACTCCATTTCAAGTTTTTTTACTAGTTTTATTGCCTCCTTTATCCAAGGATAAAATAATGGTTCTCCTCCACTGAACAATATTTTTCTTACCCCTACTGTTTTTGCTTCCACTAGTAACTCCTGAAGTCTTGACCATTCAAAATTTTTTTCCTCAATTCCTTTTATTTTTTTATAACATTGAGGACATTTCCATGGACATATTGTCGTCAACTCTATATTAACAATTTGGGGACTTCTCAAATATTTTTTCATGACTCTTTCTCCTTTTTCTTGGGGGAACGACTCCCCCAAGAATTTTCATCAAAAATCTTACCAGTTACAACACTGTTCTCCATTCATAAAGAGCAATACTTTTTTTGATGACTTGGCTTTTCTTTTTTTTAACTTTTTCATACTTTACCTCCTTCCTATTTTTTATTTATTTACACCATTAAATACTGGTGAAAATATCTCTTTCCTATTTATAGATATTCCCTGTCTTTAATTCCTCTACTTGTTCTGCATATTTTAATAAATTTTTGTCATGCGTTACAATAATTAAAATCTTTTCTTCTTTTATTTTTTTTAGCACTTCCCACAATTTTTGTTTATTTTCTTCATCCAGGGATGCCGTTGGTTCATCCATGATAAGAACAGGACAATTTTTATATAATGCTCTTGCAATAGACAATCTCTGCCTCTGGCCACCAGACATTTCCAGTACTTCACTATTCAAAACATGATAAATGCCGCCCTCTATACTTGATATCCAGGCATCGAGATTCAATTCTTGAATGAGTTGGAACACTTTGTTTCGATCAGGAGTCTCCTCATAGCCTGTAATATTTTCTAAAATTGTACCTTCTAACAATATATTATTTTGATCGACATATGCCGTGTTTTGTCTCAAATCGACATTTCGTTGTCTTTCTTCATCAAAATAAACTTCTCCAGTCTGAGGAATCAATAAGCCACATAAAATTTTTATTAATGTCGTTTTGCCTGCCCCATTTTCTCCTATTACAACATTAATTTTATTTTTTTCAAAGGAACATGAAAGCTTCCTTAAACCACCACCATTTTCATATTGAAAACTTAAATTCTCAATCTTGATCTTCTCTACTTTTTGTTTTTTTATGGATAACTCTGCTGTCTCTGTTTCATTCTCCAATAGTTTTATAAGACGTTCAATAGAGGTACTACATTCTGCGTTTTTCACTCGATAATTTCCCAGTTCTCTAGCAACTTCACTAAAAAAGCTTGTCATATTTAACGTGGCAATAACCATACCGATATTCATATTTGCATAAATACTTCCATAAAAAATAACGATCAACTCTCTAATGATATTGCATAAGTACGATATCGTATCAAAAAGCAACATCATTTTTTGCTTTTCTAATTCCTTTTTTGAACATATATGTATGGTCTTTCTATGCTGTTCGAGCAAACGTCGACTAAATTTGTGAAAGTTCAAAATTTCTATCATCCTGAATAATTCTAAAAAAGATTTATTTTCTTCATCGACCTTCACCAAACGTTCTTTCTCACATAATTCAATCTTTTTCGCATAAATATAAGATGAGGCTGAAATTACCGAACATATCAACACGCAAAAAAACAATACTCTGTCAAGATATAAGACAATACCACCCATAATAATAGAGATTACGATAGACTCAATCAGTTCGGATAGCTGATTTTCGATAAAATCAATGATCTTATTTTTATCTTCTGTAATCATAGAAATCAGTTTCCCGTCATAATCTGATTCGAGAATATTCTGATTTAAAAATTGTATAAAAATTTTTTCTTCAATTCTTTCTCTGATCCGAACTAATTTTGTAATTATAATCTTGCGTAAAAAACCAATTAAGCAAAAGCTAATTAGAAAAGCACCGATCAACAATTTTAAATTTTGTGTGTCAACATTTTTCTCATAAACAATCAGATTTACCAAAATTGCCGCTATCATAGAAGCAGAATATGCAGCCATACCGATCAAAGATGCTGTCGATAATAACAAAACTATAATTTTCCATTTATCTTTCCCACAAACCATTCTCCAATTATATTTTTTTCGCATAACTCCACCATTTATTATCTTTTTATGTTTCTAATGCAAAATGTAAATATTATCTGCATACTCATCCATATCTGTTTCATGCATTGCTATAACAACGCATTTCTGTTTTGCTATTTCTAATATCATTTTTTCTATCTTATCTTTTACTTTTTGTTCCAAAGCGGAAAATGGTTCATCTAAGAAAAGCCAGTTTGCCTCACTGACAGTGCATCTAAGAACCTGAATGATTTTTTTCTCGCCTCTAGATAACATTTCACATCCTACATTTTCCCACATTTTTTTTGCTAATTTAGGATCAAAACACTTTATGAAACTAAAAACTTCTTCATCGCTAAGCGTATTGTTCACTATTCTAAAATTATCTTTAATATCACTGCATAATACTGGATCTTGCGGTTCATATACACATAATTGAAACAATTCTTCTCTTTCAATTTCTGTATTATTTATATAAAACTTCCCAGTTGCTATTTGAAGCAAACCAGACATGCATTTAAGCAGCGTACTTTTACCTTTTCCACTTTCTCCTTTTACTAAAATCAATCCCGTACTAGGTAAAACCATATTATACGATTTGAAAACTTCTTTATCGCCATAGGCATAACCCAAATTTTCACCTTTTAATTCTAAAATTTTATCCCCAGGCTTCGTATACAGCTCTTTTAAAGTATCCAGGCTATAGAATTGTTCCAAAAATTCCATATCCGCTTTCTGTTCCTGCAAATTTCCTATTCGTCCCGCAACCTCCATCATGTGTCCGAGCAAATAGAAAAAGATAATAGATGACGATAAAATCCCCTCTTGTATGAGATTCATTTTTCTTGACAAAAGAGCCGTTAATGTAGGAATGAGAATCATAATTAGGCACCTTCCAATTTGCATGTATATTTCAACAATAGATTGATATATCTTTTTATTTTGTTCGATCTTTGACAAAAAGTGAATTTTTTCTTTAAACTTCTGTGTCACTTTGCTTTCGAGAAAATAACATTTTACAATCGACAGCCCTCTTATCATGTTTTTTATTAGCAACAAACTCTGTTTTTCTAGTTCATTCATTTCCTGTTGCTTCTTTTCAATTGGCTTACTTAAAATCATCGTTCCTATCGGAATGCATATCATCAATATTACAAAGAGCAGATATCTGAGATCCATGTAAACACAAATATAAACGCTTAAAACAATCAGCATCCCCGTAGAAATTCCTATACTCAAGTAACTATCCACCAGCTCACTACAGGATTTAATTTTTGTTACAAGCATTAAGTATTTCGATTCCCCGCTTTGACATAATTCATAAGGTTCTATCTTCCATAAATATTCTCCTAAATCACCCTTCAGCTTCTCATTCATATCTATATAATATTTATTTGTTTTCTCTTTAGAAAAAAAATAAAAAGTAACTGTTATTATCACAAACCCTATAGTCAGCAACACAAAAGACAACTCTAATCCTTCTTCTCTATAAAAGAGTCTCCTCTCTATACTGTTTATAAAAGGAATATATAAAAAAGCCAAAAAAGTATTTATAATATTGAGCATCAGCATAATAAAGAAATCTTTTTTTGTTTTATCAATGTAATGAATTACTTGCGTTTTCATTTTCTTCTCCTCTACATTTACTTCAAGCTGTAATGTTCAATTCTAGTATAAATTTTAGGGGATTCATTATTTTGTTTTACTTTAATATGACAAATTTGCCAAATCAATAATCCACTTTTATTTGTATAAATAACTTTCTTATGTTGCCATTTAAGCAAGGACGCAATAAAGGATTCAGATAAATCTCTATGCTCGTTTAATGTGCTTAATAAAGAAATTTTTTCCACATAATCTTTTTGATAAATGTTAATACCAAAATTCGAATAATTTTCTCCAATTAAATCACAATCTAAGATATATTCTGCCGTTTTATTTGAATATTTTTTATATAACTCGCTGTTTTTTAAATTCCAGCCTAAAGATTCCGCTAATTTTTTGCTATTTTTATACGAACATGGTGTCCATACTAGCCGCAAAAAACTATTTCTTGATGCCATAACACCTATATTCCATAAATAGTATCCTTGATTTCCTAACCACACGATTTTATCCAAAATTTTTTCAAATTCTTCATTGGATATGTCTTTTAGAGAAAAATCTAACAATTCCATTATATATTTATAAACATTTTTTATTTGCTCTTTTGGAATTTTTTCATAATCTATTTCCAAAAATATACAAGGAATAGGATTTTCTTTTACTAGTTCATTTGAATCATATTCTAATGAAATTGCATTAATATATTCCCTTTTTTCTAACAATTTTTTAAGCATCAAAAAAATATGGTTGACTGTGCTATTTTCATTTTTACTATATACATACTCTTTGTAAAACATATATATTTTCTCAAAATCCCATATTTTAAATATTAAATCTATTTTTTTATCAGAATGATATTCAAACCATATTTCATTTGTTTCTATTTCATAATATGACAGATTATTTATCAACCTCTGTATATTATCTGAAGTCTCTTTTTCCATTAATTCTTTATCCATACGTTGTAATGCATAATTATAGATTTCCTTTATCGGTAACATAATAACACTCCTCTTTCCCTCATTCTGTATAATATGATATACACTTTTCAAATATTTCTTTGTCTTCTCTTCCCAAAATATATGTAGCTATTCCAAACTTCTTTTGAATCTCTTCCGCACGCTTTTTAGCTTCTTTAAACTCTACTTCTTTTTTTACATTTGATAAATATGCCCATTGCAGATCCTCTTGAAAAGGGTATATTCCAATAGCAATAATATTATCTGCCGCATTAAAATGATTTAAAAAACATATATTTCTTTGTAAATATTCATCGTCATCAAAATAATTACAAATTAACAGAAATCCATCTGGATCTGATGCATATAACAAATTATTCTGATGAATAGGCATATATCTTAGATTTCCAGAATCATACGGTATAGTTTGACTTTGTGATCCAACTAATATGATATCAGGTCTCTTCTTTTGAATTTTATTTAATAAATAATTAATCATTACAATCTCATCCATACCGTCCAAATAAGCGGTACTCCCGTATCCCATGGGGTATACTTCATCTATCCCAAACAATTGCGAAGAGGGTTCTGTTCCAAGTTGCCCAACTTTATATCCCATCTTTTGAAATTTTTCTCTTAACTTTAACTGCGTAGTAAATTTCCCTTGTTTTGAACTTGTACCAGTTACACATAAAATAGGCACTCCTATTTTATATAATTTTCCAAAACGATTACACGGCAAATTTCTATTACTTATTCGGGGTACATATACGTTATCCAAATGCTCTATACTTTCTTTATAGTTCAAGTCGTCAAACATAACTACTTTTTTATTGTTTTTTTTACTTAGCATCAATAATTCTTTTTTATATTTTTTTCCAATGATCTGCTCTAGCTGTTCAAGATGTCCTAAAATAATTGTATCAAACTCATCTTTCCAATTTAACGTGTCTATATCCTTTATTTGATAATCTTTACTTAAGTCTTTTGTGTTTAAAATAGTAGATGCATTTTTACCACAAACCCCCAAATACTTACTATCATAAACATCTTTAAGATTAAATTGCAGTAAATGCGAAAATTTAACTATCGAATGCATTTCCTTGTTAAACGGGAACAAAATTGCGTTTTTTATATCAAAAAGTTGGGGCAGTTTATCTATTTTCTCATATCCATATACTTTTTTCGCAAATCTTTTTAATAATTTTTTTATTTGACAAATGCTAGTTTTCACATTTTTTTGTTTAATCATACGGTAAATCAATGCGGATATATATGGGCAAGCAAAACTTGTACCAGATACACGTTTCATTTCTTGTTTTAACCACGGTAATCTATGAGTAATTCCGCATGCCCGAACATTAATAACATCGCTTTCAACATATTCATAATCATATATATGTTGACATTTTAAAGATATATCGACTCCAATAACACTGCTACATGCTGCTGGATAACTTATAGACCCATCATTAGCAAATGCAGCTACAATAGTACTTCCTTGTTTCTCTAGTAAATTACACACTTTTGCTAATTCATCCTCATTTTCGCATACACTAAGTCCACAACTTAAATTTATAATCTTCCCTTGATATTTATTTGAAATATATTTTAAGCTATCAATTAATAACTTCTCCGAAATTTCCATATCAGTATCAAATAGTTTTATAACTAAAATTCTAGCATCCTTATTTTCTTTCCAAATGGTATAAAATACTGCTGTCCCGTGTCCAATTTTATCTTCAATGTCGGAATCTTCAATAATTTTCCGCTGTTGCTTATCATACATTAAATGAATCCCTTTGTATTTAGCAGGCAAAATTTTAGTATGTTTTGTGTTTAATCCACTATCAATTACTATAAAATCAAATATTTCCTTTTTATTTTCTATTTTCATGCTCTCACCCTATCACCAAATAATACTTTATTTTTATCTATAAAAACATCTATAATAATTCTCTATATATACCCATTTATATATAATATTTTCTATAATTTAATGTTTTATCTCTCTATATATCATATAACATTTTGATATATTTTACATTCTTTTTTCATTTTATTGCTATATTGTCTTTTTTATTTGTATTCTAAGCTATAAAAAAGATATACATCTCCATTTCTCAGGAAATATATATCTTTTTTCATACTTTTTCTGATTTCTACTTCATCCCCGCCCAATATCTTCCACCATTCTTGGGATGTCCTTGAACAAGTTGCATCATCGGTAATCCTGGTTTCAGCATAGCGAACATTTGCTTAGTAGTACAGGAATCACATTCAAAGATCATTTTTGTCTAGAAATATTTTTCGTTACAGGATCATACTTTGGATAATTATCTATAACCTTCTATGAAATCTCATCAATCGCCGTAAAAAACTCGTCATCTGCAAAATAGAAGTAATCCACTTTTCCATCTTCAAAGGCCGCATCGATTTCCTGATGAACCGGATTTCCATTTACACGGATTTCCACACTATATGTTTCCGTATTTTCCTGATCTCCCCCGCCAACTGTTTTCTCAAGCTTTTCAAAAGACAGCTCACAGTCTTTCTCCTGCGCTGCATAATACAGATTCAGAGGGAAACCGCTCCGGTAAAAATTCTGAAGTCCAGATTCCGTAAAATAGTCTCCGTAAACTTCTTCGATCGTCTGGCTCAGACCTCCTGACTGTTCTTCCGTGTCTGTATCCGTTCCCGAAGAATCATCCTGTGCCGCCGCCAGTATCTGATCGGCGCTACCGCCCGGAAAAGAAAACAATTCCTCACATAATGCACGCAGTTGCCTTGTCTCCGGGTTCTGTCCCGAACATCCCGCCAGCAAAACAGCAGAAAGCATCAGGCTTCCAAGGAGAAGGCATCCTCTCTTTTTTATCAATTTCATATTGTATCGACTCCTTATCTCTTTCGTAAAATCTTACTTTTGTCTTTACCAGACAGCTTTTTTAATATTGTACCCTCTCCAGCTCAATTTGACACCGCTTCCGGTAACATGCTACTCCGTATTTTAAGATTGTCTTCATCCCATCCTCAGGCAGCAAGTCTGTGTATCGTCCTGCATTGATCTGATGCAATGCCTCCCGACACCCTGCTTCCAGAGTTCCGTCTTCTGCATATTTCACTTCAATCACAATCCCCGTCTTTTTCTCATCGATCTCTATCAAAATATCCGTATATCCATCTCCGGATTCCCGATTGGATGTCACATGCCAGTTCTCCTTATAATCCAGAAGACCAAGCAGAAGTCCATGAAAATAATTTTCTTTCATCTCTTTTCTCACAGCTGTATCTCTGATACTGATAGTGCGATTGAGATACTCGTTGAATTTTTGCTGTGCATCTTTTGCATCTCCGTTTTCAAATGCTTCGCAAAAAGCACTTAAAGCTGCTCCATCTTTTCGTGCCGTCTCCTGAAACCATCGTGAAATCTGTTCCTCGAAAATATTCAGGATCTCCTTATTCAGAATTGCAAGCCGTATCCGATTCCCATCAGCTCTTCCTCGCCGGGTCAGGTAACCTGTTGTAAACAATACGCTCCAGATATTTTCCTCAGAATCATAAATATCCTTGTAGGTCAACTCCTGCCGTACTGTTTTCACAATACTTTCTCCTGAAAATCCTCGATTCCCACCGGAAGTTTTTTCTCTCTTTCCATCATTTTCCTCTCATCTCCTCCCTGAAGACTGTGGATTCTTTCTTTTGCATAATTTTATCATCTCTTCCGTCTTCAGGCAAGGAAAGCCGGAGATCTTTACTTTCCACAGCACTTTTTATATTTCTTACCGCTTCCGCAGGGACACGGATCATTTCGTCCTACTTTTACCCCTTTCCGCCTGTATGGTTCCCAGCCATCTACCAAAACTTCTGCCCTGTCTGCTGCATTCATCTGACTAGATTCGTTTTCAAGAAACGCTTTCCATTCCTGAATGGTTTGATGATCGGATAATTTCTGTAATTCTTCCAGCACTTCTTTTTCTGTTTGTTCCGCATCCTGTTTTACTCTTTCCAGAAATTGCCGGCTGCACTCATAGTTATATGGATAGTTTTCCTGAATGTACTTTATTTCTTCTGGATGTTCCGGCACATATCGGCACAGATTCCATTCCGAAACAAGTGCATCTCTTTGTATATCTTCTCTGTCTTCCATCCACAATATATCTTTGAGAGTATACGGATATTATAAATAGAAGTCAGACCGGTATCCATAATTTTGCCGACTTTCCTGTCGTCATGGAAACGATACGATTCCCATGTGATAAAAGCTGATTTCAATGTTTCTTTAGTTCTCTCTGTTCTCAGATAATTTTTCCCGCTGATATAATCAATCAGTTCACGGAAAAGCGGGCGGCATTGTTCCAGCAATCCAGCCTCTTTGAATTGCTTTACAGCTTCTTCAAATTCGCCCATTCGATGATATGCCATTCCAAGAGAACAATGATATTCCGCGTTCTCCGGGGCGATTTCCACCAATTCATGAAATGCCATTGCGGCTCCTGCCATATTTCCCTGCGCAAAATAACATTGGCCAAGCAGATTCATGATCTCCGGTTTTGAATCATCCTCATCCAGGATTCGGCAGCACAGCCCTGCTGCTTCCTCGTATTTTTCTTCATCTGCCAGACGAAACGCCTCTTTTATCTGCTTTTGCAGCGGCAGTACAAACTGTCCGGCAAGCTGTTCTATCTCCTCCCACAACGCCTGTTTATCATCTGAATCTTTTATTCTGAGAATCTTATTCATCTTCACCATTCTCCTTTATTCTATTCTGATATTGGTGGACTATTGATTCTCGCGGTTTTATCTTTTTTGTGAGTCCATATTTATAAATCTCAATCCACTGTTCATTTGTACCCGCCAGATCTGCCATCTTTACTTTGATCCTTTTCCAAAAAAAAGATATGTATCTCCGTATTCCCGGAAATACATATCTTTTTCATTTTCTTTTCTAATTCATAACTGCTTCAATGTCTTCCACTGTTCTTGGGATATCCTTTGACAGGTTCCTGCATCCGTCCTCTGTGATGAGGCAGTTGTCTTCGAGACGGAATCCGATGCCCCATTCTTCGTGGTAGATTCCGATATCCACACAGAATACCATACCAGGCTGGATGATGGCGTCTCTTGCGGATACGACATCGTGGGTGTCAAATCCGACATGATGCGCTCCGCCATGCCACATATAGGTTCCGATATCATCAAAGCTCTTGCATACGCCTGCTTCTTTCAGCTGCTCGAAGCAGTAGCGGCGGATCTCCGCATCCACTTCTTTCATCGGGATGCCCGGTTTCAGCATCGAGAACATGTGCTCGGAAGTATTGTACTGACATTCAAAAAGGAGTTTCTGTCTGGAGGAATACTTTCCGTTGCAAGGCCATCCTCTGGATACGTCTGTCAGTTCGTTGTCCCAGCGTACACCTACATCGTTGAGCACGATGTCGCCGTCCATAGCCTGTCCGCGGTATCCATAATAATGGATGCAGAAGTTATTCTTTCCGGCGCTGATAATGGACGGGAATCCCGCTTCCAACACACCATGCTGTGCCAGTGCATAATCATACTCTGCCTTATACTGGTATTCATACATACCCGGTCTTGAATGTGTCATCATGGCAAGAATTCCGGCTTTTGTGATCTCCTGCGCTTTTTCCATCGCACGGATCTCACACGGTTTCTTGATGAGACGGAGCATCTTCATGATCGGCAGGGAATTTTCGATCGGCATGGATGGATATTCCTGCTTCAGGAATGCTTCCATGCTGTCTGCCGCGCTGACAACAACCTGTCCTTCCATCCGGTCAATGTCCAGATACACCTTCTGGATCCGTCCGGAAGTCAGCACCTTTTTCAGCTCTTCTTCAAATGTCTCTTTGTAGGCAAAGCTGGAAATCATGGAGACTGCTTCGATCTCTTCCGGTTTCATTCTGCTTCCGGTCCATCTCTCCTCAATCAGGTTTGGCGGAAGAATAAACAGGGTTTCCCTGTATCCTGATGCGTCTTTCTCCATCATAAGAACAGTATCTTTCTGCTCCATTCCGGTCAGATAGACGAAATTCCGGTTCGCGAAGTAGCCGTAGTCCTCATCAGCCGTCTTACGGACCGGGCTTCCGCTGAAGAACAGGGCAAGGCTGCCCGGCTCCAGCTTCTCCATAAACGCATCTCTGTTTCCCTTGTAAAATTGTGGTTCCATTTGTTATTTCCCTCCTTCGGTCTTTGTACTTTAGTCTAATAGTATTCTAGCACAAACAACCGTCAGAATCACTCTATTTTCATCACTTTTCGCCCTTCATTGAAAAAGATTCTGCAAAATGCTATACTTTTTTCAAGTTTATACTATGATACGATCTTCAGTTTTGATCAGGAGGGCGTTTATGGATTTAAAAGATTTGGAGTATACTCTGGCAATCGCAAAATACCGTTCCATCAGCAAGGCTGCAAAAGAACTCTTTCTTTCACAGCCTTACCTGAGCAGCAAACTAAAATCTCTGGAAAAGGAACTCGGAATCCAGATTTTCCGGCGCACGTCTACCGGGATCATTCCCACCGCCTCAGGTGAAGAGCTGCTGAACAGCGCCGCAAAGATTCATTCTGAAGTGGAATATATACGCCGGCTGAAAGCGCGATCTTCCTGCCGTCTGGATATTGTATCCTACTACAGGCCGTTCTTTTTCAACTGCTTTCTCCGTTTCCAGGGGAACTTTCCTGTAGAGGGTTCTGAAAGTTTTAAGGAGCTTTCCCTGAAGGAATGTTTTCAGGCGCTCAACTCCGGGGCCGCCCGTCTTGCGCTTGTATGCTACGCGAGCAACACTCATGCCATCTATGAAAAAATGGCCCGGTCTTATCATTGTACAGTCAAAAAGCTGTTCCCGGACGTCAGACTTTCCGTAATTATGCGGAAAGGGCATCCTCTTTCCGGACATTCCTGTGTAACACCTGAAGATATGTTTCGTTTCCCACTCGTCTGTTTCAATGATTCTCTGCCGTTTTTCAGGCATATTGAACTGACGGATTTCTCCGGTATTTTATATGTCAGTGACCGCGGCGGTTTTTTTGATACATTGGAAAACAGTGACAGCATCGGAGTTCTGGCTATTCTTGGAGAAGAACCTGTCAAACAGGATATCTGTTATGTTCCGCTGGAGTCAAAATATAATACACTGGACTTCCTGTACGCAACAGCGGACAATTACCAGCCAAATCCCCGGGAGGAACAGTTTCTAGCATTTATCCGTGAGTGCGCACACCCGGTTCAAAACCGGAACTGACGGCAGTTTTCAGCTGCCAGACACATCGCTTCATAATAAAAGGCGGGAGCCCGCCCATAGGGACAGCTCCCGTCTTTTCCTGTTTTCTAGCAGATTTCCGCTCCTGCCGGAACGTCTTTTTCAGGCTGCATCAGTACGATGTTTCCATTTTCATCTTCCGCACAGAGAATCATTCCTTCGGAAAGCACGCCTGCCAGCTTCGCCGGTTTCAGGTTGACAAGAACCATGACTTTCTTTCCGACCATCTCTTCCGGTGAGTACCATTTCTTGATTCCGGACACGATCTGTTTTACCTGGCTTCCGATCTTCACCTGAGAGCAGAGAAGTTTTTTGGACTTCGGAACTTCCTCACATTTGATGATTTCGCCTACCTGGAACTGCATTTTCATGAAATCATCGTAGGAGATTTCCGGTTTTGCCTCGATATCGATCACCGGACCTTCCTCTTCCTGCGGTGCTTCTTCCGGCTGTGCAGGATGAAGTTTCTCTACTTCTTCCATCACTTCTTTGATATCTCTTCTTGCAAAAAGAATCTCCGGCTTGTCTGTCACATGGCCGTCTCCAAGCTGCGCGAGGATCTTTTCGGCTGTCTCCGGCATATATGGTGCAAGCAGTTTTGCTCCTTCGGAGATGCTTGTAATCAGGTTGTAAAGCACTGTCTCAAGACGGTCTTTCTTATCCTCTTCTTTTGCAAGTGCCCATGGCATTGTTTCATCGATATATTTGTTGCAGCGTTTGAAAAGATTGAAAATCTCTGTGATGGCGTCTGCCACTCTCAGGTCTTCCATCTTGGCGTCCACTTTGCCGGATGTCTCTTCCGTCACACGCTTCAGGTCTGCATCCACTTCTTCTGCCACGCCTTTATCCGTCACTGTTCCGCCAAAATACTTATTTGTCATGGAAACTGTTCTGTTTACAAGGTTTCCTAATGTATTGGCAAGGTCAGAGTTCATTCTCTCTACCATCAGTTCCCATGTAATGACACCATCGTTGTCAAACGGCATTTCGTGAAGCACAAAATAACGTACTGCATCCACACCGAACAGGTTGACAAGCTCATCCGCGTAGATCACATTTCCTTTGGATTTACTCATCTTGCCGTCTCCCTGCAGAAGCCACGGATGACCAAATACCTGCTTCGGAAGCGGAAGATCCAGCGCCATCAGGAAAATCGGCCAGTAAATCGTATGGAAACGGATAATATCCTTTCCGATCAGGTGCAGGTCTGCCGGCCAGTTCTTGTTGAAAAGCTCAGAGCTGTTTCCGTCCGCATCGTATCCGATTCCGGTGATGTAGTTGGTCAGCGCATCCAGCCATACATAAACGACATGTTTCGGATCAAAGTCTACCGGGATTCCCCACTTAAATGACGTCCTGGATACACAAAGATCCTGAAGTCCCGGAAGAAGGAAATTGTTCATCATCTCGTTTTTCCGCGCAACCGGCTGAATAAATTCCGGATGCTCGTTGATATGCTGGATCAGGCGGTCCGCATATTTGCTCATTTTGAAGAAGTATGCTTCTTCTTTTGCCGGTGTACACGGACGTCCACAGTCCGGACATTTACCGTCCACAAGCTGGGACTCGGTAAAGAAGGATTCGCACGGAGTACAGTACATTCCTTCATAGTATCCTTTATAAATGTCTCCCTGATCATACAGCTTTTTGAAGATCTTCTGCACCTGTTTCTCATGGTAGTCATCCGTTGTACGGATAAAATGATCGTATGATGTGTTCATCATGTCAGCGATCTCTTTCACCTGGGCAGCTACTTTGTCCACGTACTCCTTCGGAGTCACGCCTGCTTCCTCCGCCTTCAGCTCGATCTTCTGTCCATGTTCATCTGTTCCGGTCTGGAAATAGACATCGTAGCCCTTGCTTCTTTTGTATCTTGCGATTGCGTCCGCAAGCACAAACTCATACGTATTTCCGATATGCGGTTTGCCGGATGTGTAGGCAATCGCAGTCGTGATATAATACTTTTCTTTTTCATTACAATTACTGCACATAGATTTTTCTCTCCTTTTTTAATAAACGCTAAAATCAGCTTCACCTGTTGATACGGTCCACCAGTCAACGCTACAAAATAAACATAGAGTTCCGCTTGCGGAACTCTCGCGCCGAGTGCGGTCGCGTCAGCGACAAATTTCTGCCTCGCACGAGTACGCATCCCGCGGAGCGTTTTTATTTAACAGGGAACAAAGTTTCCTGTTAAATAAAAAGCCTTCCGGGGATATTTCCCCGGAAGGCGAATCCGCGTTACCACTTCCGTTTATCTGCCCCTCGCAGGACAGACCTCTGCGAGTGCCGGACGGCACCCTCCGCTGTAACGGGCGGAACCCATCATGAATTATCACGGTCATCCGTGTTCATCCATGCCGCTCTGAAGCCATCTTCCATCTTCCTTTCTCCATCCCTCTCAGCATCCGGGAATTCTCTGTAAGATTCCAGAACATGTACTCTCTTCTTCTACGCGTTTGCTTATGTAGTAAAAATGGTAGCATAGAAATTTTTGAAAGTCAAGATTTAACAATCCACTTCCCTTTTCGATTGGTTCCTACTCTTTCAATTACTCCCTTTTCTTTCATTTTTTTGATATAGTACTTCAACGTATTTTTATTTAAATTCAGTTTTTCAGCCATTTGTTTTTGAGAAAGAAACGGATTCTGTTCTATCAGTTCCATAATATTTTTTTCAGGATCATTTTCTTTAGACTGGGTGGTTTGGGTGACTGACTGGGTGGTCTGGGTGACTGACTGGGTGGTCTGTTCTTCTCTATTTCCCTCATCCAATGGTACAATAATTTTAAATATATCTCCTTCAATAAACTCGGGATCATTTCCAGAATAAAATTTACTATATTTAAATAAATTTCTTACACCAGAACCAAGCTGATCCGCATAACCAATATTTCTAAAAAAGGATGCGATAATTGGATTTTTGGGTATTGGTTCCATATTATCCGGTGTAATCACAATATTTTGAGAAGCACGATTGGCATTCTCCACATACATCCGTTCCTTTTCTATTACAAATTTTGCCTGATAAGAGCTTGTATATTCACGATGGATCAATGTATTCGCAATCATCTCACGGGTGATAATATTTCTCAGACTCTTACGTTGGTCATCTTCGAGAAAAAATTTATCCAGCAAATGCTTGCGCCCAAATTCCATTAAACGCTCATAGCTTTCTATCAAATTTGTCTGGATGATTTCTCTATCATCATAACGATCAATGTTTACTCTGCGTAAAAGCGCATCTGTCACATAGGCCGGTACAATGTCTAAAATTACATCGTCTTTTCCAAGAAGCATAACCGCTGCCAGATTGAATCCCTGCTCACCAGTTACACGATCAATAGAATATAATCTCGCACTTTTCAACAATTCATCATCTGTCATACGGCTCCACGGATGTCCGCTTCCGTTACTCTGATTTTCTGCCATAATACGAAGTTTAGGAAGCATATCAATCCGGTCATAAATTATTTTCTTGTAACTATGAACCTCGGCACTTGGTAAAACATGAATATGAATAATTGTCTTGCCCTCATATTTCAGGACTTTGGGTGACAAATAAACTGTAGGTGTAAACAACGCCGGATTGCTGACACAGCTTATAAAGTTTCTGACCATATCAGCTGCCGCATTTTCCGGCACCCCTAAAACAGTTCCATCATCCAGTACGCCTAAAAAAATGTCTCCTCCAAAACGGTTCAGAAAAGAGCATACTGTTTCATATACATCGCTTTCAATACCATTCCCACAACGCTTGAATTCCACTGCGATGGTTTCTCCTATGTCCC
This sequence comes from Pseudoflavonifractor sp. BSD2780061688st1 E11, assembly GCF_005844125.1. Classification (NCBI taxonomy): domain Bacteria; kingdom Bacillati; phylum Bacillota; class Clostridia; order Eubacteriales; family Oscillospiraceae; genus Pseudoflavonifractor; species Pseudoflavonifractor sp. BSD2780061688st1 E11. The sequence continues at coordinate 21,046 of NZ_SPHM01000035.1, read as the reverse complement.
GTATTTCCTTAATCGCTTATGAATCCACAGCCTCGCCTCCTTATTCCGTCACTTTCCCTCCGTAGTACACCAGTCCTACAACGCCCGGTCCTGCGTGTGTGCCTATGCTTGGGCTGACATCGTTGATAACGACATCCTCAAATCCAAGATCGTTTACCATTTTCTTCACTGCGAGGGCATCCTCCATGCAGTCTCCGTGAAGGATTGCCACTTTGCGGTCTTTTCCGTAATGTTCCGGATCCAGCGACTTTTCCATGTTGGTGACAAGTGTTTTCAGCGCCTTCTTCCGCCCGCGGACAGTGCCGTCGGATTTCAGTTCTCCTGATGCCGTTATACGAAGAAGCGGCTTGATGTTGATCATGCTGCCGACAATCGCAGTCGTTTTGGAGACACGTCCTCCTCTTTGAAGATGGTGCAGATCATCCACGGTAAACCAGACATTGATATGGCTTCGTTCTTCATTCAGTACTGTCAGGACTTCCTGCATTGCTTTCCCCTGCTCCCTTAATTCTGCCGCCCGGTACACTGACAGACCTTCGCCGAGGGATGCATTCAGGGAGTCAAAGATCTCGATTTTCCTGTCCGGATACTCATCGAGCAGCTCCCTTGCCACCATGCGCACGTTGTTATAGCTGCCGCTCAATGCGCTGGAAAATGCGATGTGGAGAATATCTTTTCCTTCTTTTAAAACTGCCTCGAATTTTTCACGGATGACCGCAGGATTGTTTGCCATGGATTTCGGAAGTTCTCCCTTTCTCATGGTCTCATAAAATTCATGCGGGGACATGTTTTTTTCGTCTCCGTAAACCTCATCTCCGAATGCGTAGTACTGCGGAATCACCGGGATTCCATATTTCTTCAAAACCTCTGCCGGCACATCCGAATTTGAATCTGTTGTAATCGTGTAGTCCATCGTTGTTCTGCCTCCTCATTTCATCTCTTTTCTCTAACTTTGTTTTCTCCGCTTGATCACTTTCAGTCTTGTAAATTCTTCTCTGTCTTTTTCTTCCAGTGCGTTGCTGATGCTTGATACAAGCTGTGTATACATCGGGATAGTGATGTTCTGCAGCGCATTGGCTCTCTTCTGCGTCTTTTTAATATTGGAAGCAAGCCGGTAAGCCGCATTCTCCACCATGGAAAGCTTCACCGTCAAATCTTTCACCTTCCGGAAAGCTTCCGCCGCCCGGTCCGCGGACTCTTTTGTCGCGCTGAACGCATAAGTCGGAACCGGGGTCTTCGGCGTATATTTCACATGCGGGATCTCCGTCCCCATGATACTTCTTGTCTGGATCACGATCGAATCTTCGATCGGAACCGTATATGCGATCTGGGAGATCGTATTGATCCCGTTTTCAATATTTGCCTTCTGAAGGCATTGATACGCATAGGCAAATGTGCTGTCAATCTCCTCCTGAATGGTGCGGGCCTGATCGATCAGATCCATCAGTTCCCGGATCAGAATGTTTCTCTTTTTATCCATCAGTTCATATCCCTGCTTCGCAAGCGCAAGAGAATTCTTCGCAAGCATCAGGTTGCCTTTTGTCGGAAATGTCCGTGGATCCAACAGCCTCACCCCTTTACATTTCTTTATTTGCTACAGAGCCTGGACTCGCACTCATGGTGACACCTTCATCCCGTTTTGTCGGATGATAGTATTTGTCCAGAATCTTCGTATTAACACGGTCCAGCTCCTCTCTCGGAAGCCGTCCAAGAAGCTCCCATCCAAGATCCAGTGTCTCCTCGATGGTACGGTTTTCCTCCGGACCCTGACCGATGTATTTCTCTTCAAATTCCTTCCCGAACGCAAGATATTCTTTATCGATCGGGGAAAGTTCGTCCTCTCCGATAACCGATGCCAGATTTCTTGCGTCCCCCACTTTTGCGTAGGCGGAAAACAGCTGGTTTGCCAGATCCTGATGATCCTCTCTCGTGTAACCCTCTCCGATTCCGTCTTTCATTAGACGGGACAGGGACGGCAGGACGCTGATCGGCGGATAAATGGACTGACCGTTTAAGTTCCGGTCCAGTACTATCTGTCCTTCTGTAATATATCCGGTCAGGTCCGGGATCGGGTGGGTAATATCATCGTTCGGCATCGTCAGAATCGGAATCTGCGTTACCGAACCGCCTGCACCCTCCACGATGCCCGCTCTCTCATAGATCGCGGCAAGTTCACTGTACAGATAACCCGGAAAGCCCTTCCGGCTTGGGATCTCTCCTTTGGAGGAGGACACCTCACGCATGGCCTCGGCAAAGGATGTCATATCCGTCAGGATGACAAGGATATGCATGTTCTGCTCAAATGCCAGATACTCTGCAACCGTCAGCGCTACTTTCGGCGTAATCAGACGTTCCACCACCGGATCGTTTGCCAGATTCAGGAACATGGCCACATGGTCTGCCACGCCGCTCTCCTCAAAAGTTCTGCGGAAAAAGTCCGCCACGTCATGTTTGACTCCCATGGCCGCAAAGACAATGGCAAACTCTTCACCGGAATCCTCTCCCAGAGACGCCTGCTTGACGATCTGCGCTGCAAGCTGGTCATGCGGCAGTCCGTTTCCGGAGAAGATCGGCAGCTTCTGTCCTCGAATCAGCGTAGTCAGGCCATCAATTGCCGAAATCCCGGTACGAATATAGTTCCTCGGATATTCCCGTTTTACCGGGTTGAGCGGCAGTCCATTGACATCCCGCCTCACTCGCGCGGCAATCGTTCCCAGATCATCGATCGGCTGTCCGATTCCATTAAAGGTTCTTCCAAGCATCTCGCGGGACAGTCCGATCTCCATCGGATGCCCGGTGAGTCTGGTGTGGGTGTTGACAAGGGACATTCCCTCGGATCCTTCAAAGACCTGGATGACCGCCTTGTCCCCATAAAGCTCAATGATTCTTCCAATCCGCTTCTCGTTTCCTCCCACAATAAATTCTACAATTTCATCATAAAACGCATCCTGTACCCCTTCCAGTACAATGAGGGGACCGTTAATGCTGCTAAGCCCAAGATATTCGATTGGCATAACTGTTCCGTTCCCTCCTTTTATGCATTTTTCTCCAGCACACGCTGGTAGAAGGTATCAATGTCCCGCCGGTACTGCGCAAACAGTTCCAGCCGGTCATTCGGCACATCGTACTTGATGGCAATGACACGTTCAAAAATATTTTCCGACTTCAAAACCGACATCGGATGCCCCATTGTCACAAGGGCCCGTGCCTGTTTGTACAGATATAAAATCGTATCCATCATCAGGAACTGCTTTTCCAGAGAGACGCACGTATCATCTTTGTGGAAAGCGTTCTGCTGCAGGAAGCCCAGACGGATGACTCTTGCAATTTCCAGAATCAACTTCTGGTCATCCGGCAGAACGTCACTTCCGATCAGCTTGACGATTTCCAGAAGGCTGCTCTCCTGATTCAGAAGGGCCATCAGCCGGTTCCGGTAATCTACAAACTTCGGAGAAACATTGTCCTGATACCAGTGGGACAGATCCTGCAAATATTCACTGTAACTGGAAAGCCAGTGGATGGCCGGGAAATGTCTGGAGTAGGCAAGGCTCTTGTCCAGTCCCCAGAAGCATCTCACAAACCGCTTCGTATTCTGTGTGACCGGCTCCGAGAAGTCACCGCCCTGAGGCGATACCGCCCCGATAATGCTGACTGATCCTCTCGTACCGTTTAAGTTCTGCATCATGCCCGCTCTCTCATAGAAAGCCGACAGCCTGGATGCAAGGTAAGCCGGGAATCCTTCTTCTGCCGGCATCTCCTCCAGACGTCCGGAAAGTTCACGAAGAGCCTCCGCCCATCTCGATGTGGAGTCCGCCATGATCGCCACATCATATCCCATGTCCCTGTAATACTCGGCCAGAGTAAGTCCCGTATAGATACTTGCCTCACGGGCCGCCACCGGCATGTTGGACGTATTGGCAATCAGCGTCGTCCGGTCCATCAGAGGGTTTCCGGTCCGCGGGTCTGTCAGTTCCCCAAACTCCTCCAGAACCTGGGTCATTTCATTTCCACGCTCTCCGCATCCGATATAGATAATAATGTCCGCATCGGACCATTTGGCAATCTGATGCTGGGTCATTGTTTTTCCTGTTCCGAATCCTCCCGGGATCGCAGCTGTTCCGCCTTTTGCGATCGGGAACATCGTATCGATGATCCGCTGTCCCGTCACAAGCGGTACCGATGCCGCAAACCGCTGGCTCACCGGGCGCGGTGTCCGGATCGGCCACTTCTGGGCCATCGGAATCTCCACCGTTTGTCCGTTTCCTGTATCCAGAGTCAGAAGCGGCTCTTCGATCGTGTACGGCCCGTCCTCCCGCACAGATACGACCGTACCGTGCAGATGCGGCGGAATCATACATTTATGGACAATAGCTCTTGTCTCCGGTACCTCCGCAAAAATATCGCCGCCGTTGACATAATCGCCTTTCTTCACAGTAAAATGGGTGTCCCATTTCTTTTCACGGTCGAGGGAGTCGACCGAAATTCCTTTTGTAATAAAAGCTCCGCCCGTCTCTGATATTTTTTCCAGCGGACGCTCAATTCCGTCAAATATATTATTCAGAATCCCGGGCGCCAGAGTCACCGACACTGCATTTCCGGAGGCGGTCACTTCTTCTCCCGGGCGAAGTCCCGATGTCTCCTCGTACACCTGAATAGTTGTCCGGTCCTTATCGAGGGCAATGACTTCTCCGACCAGATGATCCTTTCCCACATAAACCATTTCGGACATTCCGAATCCGGTATTGCCTTTCAGATAGATGACAGGCCCGTTAATTCCATAGATTTTCCCAGTCTTAGACAACTCCATCACCTCCCAGGAATACAAATTCATCATACTCCGATCTCAGAGCGGTCCTGAAAGAATGATCAATCAGAATATTTCTGCCGCGGATGACTGCCCGGACTCCTCCGATGAAGTCTTCGTTGCTGATCGTCAGCATGGTGCCGGACTTTAATTCCAGCTCCTCTTTCATCTCCTGATCCGAAGGATTGATATAGATTGTCAATCCCTCATCGCCCGCAAATTCTACAGACTTCCGGATACAGCGCAGAAGAAAGTCCCGGTACTTCTCTGTTTTCATATAGGATGCCACCAGTTCCATGACCTCCCGGAACACCTTGTCCTTTAGTTCTTTCTGCACTCTTCCTTCCTGCCTCTTCAGATCCAGCTGTGCCTTTGCCATCGCCTGGTTTTTCTGCTGTCTGGCATTGACTGTCTCCGCTTTGATCCGGGTCTCCATCTGGCGCACGGCCTCCTGCTTATGATCCTCAAACACCTTGTCGAGGGCCGCGCGGTAACTCGTTATAATCTCATTTCCTTCTGCTCTGGCCGCCTCCATTGAGGAGGTCTGAATCTTCGCAATTTTCTCATCTAATGTCAAAAGGAATCCCTCCTTTTATAATTTCAGTCCGATTGCTTCGGTAATATAAGATGTGATAAAGTCTTTTCTCCGTCCGGTTCCGTGTCTGTCAGGAATCTCCACAAGCAGAGGCATTTTCCTCTCCAGACGGAATTCGTCGATGAGATCCGGAAATTCTTTCCCGAATTTCTCCGTCAGAAGGACAATCCCCACAGTCTTGTCCTTCAGGACATTCTGGAGCGCCTCATAGAGCTCCTCACGTTCGTGTACGACAACTCCGTCCACGCCTGCAAGGCGCATTCCTGTATACGTATCGACATTATCACTGATCAGAAACATCTTCATCTTATAACTGTCCCAGGATCATGAAGGAGATGATCAGCCCGTACAGGCAGACACCTTCTGCAAGTCCTACGAAAATCAGCGACTTACCAAGGACGCTGGAGTCCTCGCTGATCGCGCCAAGTGCCGCGCTCGCTGCACTTGCCACGGCGATACCGCCGCCGATACAGGATAAACCGGTAACCAGTGCGGCCGCGATATAGCCCATTCCCGTTGCTGTAGAGGCAGAGGCTGCCGCGTCCGCCGCCTGTACATTCGGTCCTGCAAACATCATAATCGATGCCAGAACGAATGCTCCGAAGAAGAAAAATACATTCACTCCAATGGCACGTTTGTAACGCCCTTTGTTCTTCTCTCCGATCAGATAATATCCAAACGGAATGATAATACTTAAGATCAGTGCTGCAATTAGCGCTATTCTCGCTGCAAGAGTCATAATAAAGTCCTCCTTTATTTTTCCATTTTTCTGTTTTTGTTATATGGCTCAAACTTTCTTCCGCTTCCTTTATAGAACCGGCTGAACATCTCATAGTATTCCAGACGAAGTACCTGGATTCCGACTACAAGTCCTTCCATCAGACAGACAAACAGGTTTCCAAGCACGATCACCACCCAGTTTGTATGCCCGCCCTCTACTCCGGCAAGCATCAGTACGACCTCCATCATCGCCGCATGGCTGACGGCAAAGGCTCCGATACGCACGAAAGAAAGAGTGTTCGAAAAATAGCTCAGGAGCATCTCGAACAGTTCAAAAAATCCTTCTACCAGGAACATCACTGCTCCTTCTTTCATCTTCTCTTTCTTCTTCAGAAGCGTGTTTGTCAACGGCTCCTTAAAGAGAATCAGAAGAAGCGGCACTCCGAACATCACAAGAAGCACGATTCCTGCCGGTGTCTTGTGTCCGGTCATGAACAGAACCACAACCGCCACAATCGATCCGTAAAAGACAAGTCCGGCCACTCCGTTCGGATCAAACCATGCGCCCTGAACATCGTGTCCCCGGAACGCATTGATAATATGAAGTACCATCGCCACCAGAATCAGCAGCATTCCAAAGGCAATCGACACGATAAATACCGTATTTAGTTTCCCGACAAACGGGAGTGTCGTCATATGGTCGATGGGCCTAAGCCACAGAGGCTCTATGATATCTTCAAATCCGAACACACTTCCAAACATGAAGCCGAAGATTGTTGAGAATACTCCTGCCGTAGCAATGATTCCCGCAAGCGGGAGTTTCTTAAAGTGGTAAATCAATGCTCCCACAATGACAAGCAGAAGTCCCTGGCCTACATCGCCGAACATCACTCCGAAGATGAAGGAATAGGTGATTCCCACAAAAAGGGTCGGGTCAATCTCATCGTGGGACGGCAGCCCGTACATACCGACGAACATCTCGAACGGCTTGAAAATCTTCGGGTTTTCCAGTTTTGTCGGCGGTTCTCCGAAGTAGCTGTCATGGTCGTCCTCCACGACAACAAAAACCTTGTCGTCCTGCTCCGCTTCCGCCATAAACTTTTTGACGTCCTCTTCTGCCATCCAGCCGCAGAGGATATAGTAATCTTCTTTTTTATCTTCCACCCTGGCCGCCATCTTACGGACGTCGAAATTGTGAGCAAGCTCTTCCAGCCTCTGCTTCGCCCACACAAGCTGCGGGGCTTTCTGTTCCAGCATCTTCGCCGCTTCTTTATCCAGGTCATCAATTTTCTTCTGGATTTCATACATTTCCTTCAGAAGCTTCTGGCTTGCTTCCTCCGGCGATCCTTCGTACTGCGCCGGAATCTCAATCCGCTCAAAATGAAGGGACCGGAATACCGCATCCGTCTTCTGGAGATCCGCAGGTGCGGCAAAGTAAGCACCGTAGACAGATGTCCCGTCCTGCGCTCCTTTTACAAAAACCGCATCCAGATCATTCAGGAGATATTTCTCCAGCTTCTGGTACTGCTCCACCGGCATCTTACCGAAGCGGTAGGCAATATATTTATAATTCAGGATCTTTCCAAGATCACCGCCCATCGGCCGGAACGGCTCGATGATTTTCTGTCTGGCTGCAATCTCTTCTTTCTTCTTTTTCCACTGATCCTGCTGTGACTGCAGTTTTAAATATTCCTCATTTGTTGTCCGGATCAGTTCAAAAATATCATTGAGCCCCATTTTCGTATCCGGTAAGGTCTTATCCGGATCTTCCAAAAATCCCACAAACTGCACCGCTTTAAGAAGTGCATCCCTGTACGGATTCATTTCCACAAAGGGCCTTAAATTGTCCACTGTCTTCAGCTCAGAAAGCGCTGATTCCAGCTGGATTTCATATCGTGACAGATACAGATCCATCACACGGTCAATATCACTGCGCGGCCCTGAGATATTGACAAATTTCATTTTTACAATCATTTTTTCTGCCCTCCTGTATACTCCATGATCTCATCCGAGGATACACCATAGCGCACACATTCTATCACGGTCGTCAGCTTTTTGATCTCCTCCTCTTTCATAAAGAGGTAGGTATTGATCGACGCAATAGAGTACGGATTTCTCCTCCGGTCTGTCGTGTACAAATAATACAGATAATCCGCGTACATCTTTTCCACCGTCAGATTCTGGCCAAAATCATAGTGTCTTGCGTACGAGGTCTTCTGCACGGCATTCTGAAATTCCTCCAAAGTCGGCGCTTCCACCATCTCTTTGACCAGCCCGGTACTGATCTTGTACTGGATCGGAATCAGCAGCGCATAAATATCCGGCGGGGACAGGCTGAAATATTTCTTGGCCCGGTAAATCCACTGAATATTCAGCATATTGATCTGGGTCCCGTAATCTCTCGCAAAAAGCTCCAGCTCCTTGTCCTTCAGGATCTTCTTGTGATCCTTCCACATGGAAACAAAGTAATACAGATTCAGTGCCAGATCATAATCAAACAGTGTCGCCTTCCCTGAATCCCTCAGCTTCTTTAACGTCTCATAGTATTCCGTTCCCTTCAGATTTTCAATCAATTCGTCCGTCGTTCTTGCATGAACCAGCTTTTCGATGGAAATCTGCGAATACCGGTCAAAAAATGCTTTCTTATGGTTCAGATCGAAAGGCTCCTGATAGTGGTTGATGACGATCCTCAGGCAATAGTTGATCAGCTCCACTTCATACCGCTTCAGATAAAGCTTTAAAAACTTTCTCTGCTCCAGTGTGCAGAAACGGTAAATCTTCGTGTAATCATGGTACAAGGACAGTTCCAGAAGCTTCTCGATGTTTCCCCTGTGTACAAGGGACGGCTCCAGATTCTCCAGGATTTCCCTGTATACAGTATTCTGAATCAGGTAAGAAACCACTTCCGGCACACTGCTCATGACCATGATCTCATCAAACTGCTCTTTTGTAAGGAGTTTGGCCTCCATTGCCCTTAGCTTCGTGACAATCCCACTGTAGGCAAGTAAATTTCCCATAAGCTACACCTCTGTGATCCGCTTTAAAATATCTTCTGCATACAATGTATGCTTCTCCTCATACTCCTTTTGAAGGGATGCGATGAGCTCCCGGCTTGTATTTTCCTGACCGGTAAGAAGGTTCTCCTTATCATGCTCAAGCCCCTCCTGAATCTTTTCGATCCGGGCTTTTGTCTCCTCCTCCATCCGAAGGTCAAATGCCTTTCTCTTCTCTTCGTATTCCCTGTCGAGTTTCTCTTTCTCAGCCTCTGCATGCGCTACAATCGCCGATGCAGTCTGCTCAATTTCCGTCAATTTGTTGATTACAGAGTCCATAGAAAGCCCCCTTTTTGTATAATTTGCAATTATCTCTTATCATACAACTTTTAAAATAAAATGCAATGGTTATTTCAAAAGTTTAACATTTGACCGCACTATTTCACATATAATATGACAAATTCTATCTGGAGCCTGAATTTATGAAATTTTCACTCCCAGTTTTCTCATGTTTTCGCAGAAAAAAAGTCCGGTTTGTCCTTCTGGCGGCGGTCAGCCTGGCCGCTGTCTCTCTGCTGATTTATTCCTTTCTTCCGCCCTCTTCGGACCCGGATTCTTTCTTTTCCAGAACGATCACCTCAAACAGCACGGATGAACAGTTTGAAGCATTTACAAAAACACTTTTCTGCCAGGAGGTGTCCGGCGATTCCATCAGCCTGCACTTTAATTTAAAGGATCCGGAAAGCTACGGGATTCTGGACGCGCCTGTCACCTTCGGTACCTTTGTATCCTCTCCCGAGAGTTCCGGAGCATCTCTGGAAAATACTCTGGCAGCACTTGACCGCTTTTCGCCAAAAAAGCTGTCCAAAGAAAATCAGCTCACCTGGCGGATTCTGGATTCTTATCTTGAGACCGCCCTTTCCTGTTCCGAATATCTTCTATATGAAGAGCCGTTAAGTCCGCTCACCGGAACCCAGTCCCAGCTTCCGGTTCTGCTCTCTGAATTTACTTTTGAGACTACAGAGGATATCGATACATACCTGTCACTTCTATCTACCATGCCGGATTACTTTCAGTCTCTGATTGACTTCGAACAGGCCAAATCCGAGGCTGGCCTTTTCATGTCTGACGACAGAGCGGACGCCGTCATCCAGGAATGTCAGGACTTCGTCTCCATGGGAGAAGATCACTATCTTCTCTCCTCCTTTGAAGAGCGCCTCGACGAGATGGGCACACTCTCGGACAGCGAACGCACCCTGTACACAGCCAAAAACAAAGATCTTCTGACTACTCAGGTCTTTCCGGCTTACCAGATTCTGATAGACGGGCTGACTTCACTGAAAGGTTCCGGCACTTCCGACACGGGGCTTTGCAGTCTCCCGGACGGCAAAGAATGCTATGAAGCATTTCTGAAACAGGAAATCGGAACGGACCGTTCCGTCGAGGAACTTGAGCAGCTCGCCGCCTCCCGGATCATCTCTGATATGAAAGAGATGAAAGCAGCGCTTCCCGCCTCCGGAATCGTGTCGGACGTTGTCCTTCAGGAATCCTCCCCGGAATCCATCCTCCTGGAACTGAAACAGAAAATGGAGCCGTCCTTTCCAGACATCCCGGACGTTTCCTTTACCGTCAAGCAGGTGCCAACATCCACGCAGGAATATTTAAGCCCCGCCTTTTATCTCATCCCGCCCATCGACGACAGTACCCAAAATACGATTTACATCAACCCGCGACATGAAATGGAAGGCTTAAACCTTTTCACCACACTGGCCCATGAAGGCTATCCGGGCCACCTCTACCAGACGACCTATTTCCTTTCGCAGGATCCGGATCCGATCCGCACCGTCCTGAACTTTGGCGGATATGTGGAGGGATGGGCCACCTACACAGAAATGATGTCCTACTATCTGGCGCCGATCTCCAAAGAAGAGGCCGTTATCCAGCAGAAAAACGCGTCTATCATCCTCGGTCTCTATGCTCTGGCCGATATCGGAATCCATGAAAAAGGCTGGTCGGAAGAAGACACGCTTGCTTTCTTCTCCCAATACGGTATCGGTGACAAAGACAGCATTTCGGAAATCTATCAGCTGATTCTGGGGGATCCGGCCAACTATGCAAAATATTACTTCGGTTATCTGGAATTTCTGGAACTGAAAAAAGAGGCCATGACCCGCTGGGGCGAAAATTTTTCCCAGAAACGGTTTCATAAGTTTGTTCTGGATATCGGGCCGGCTCCTTTTGATCTGATCAGAGAAGAACTGGAAAAAACGGACGCATAGAAAAAAGAGAAGACAGCGGTCACACAGGGCATCTGCCCCGGACCGGTCTGTCTTCTCTTTCGTTTCATTTCTATTATTCTGCTACGAATACTTCTTTTCCCATACCGCAGATCGGGCATACCCAGTCTTCCGGAAGGTCTTCAAAAGCTGTTCCCGGTGCAATTCCGTTATCCGGATCACCTACTTCCGGGTCATATACATATCCGCATGGTTCGCAAACATATTTCTGCATTTTATATTCTCCTTTCTTCCTATACAAATAGTAAGAATTACTATTTTTATTTATGACCAGTATAATCTATATTACAAAAAAAATCTATCCCTAAATTTGTTTTTTAATAAATTATTTACATTTTTCCGGCAAGCCATACACTCGCCGCAAGTCCGGCCGCCGTCGCAATCATCGCTCCGGCCAGTGTATATCTTGTCTTTTTCACCTTTGCAGTCATAAAATACACAGACATCGTATAAAAAATCGTCTCCGTACACGCCATGGAGATGGAGGCGATCCTCCCTATGTAAGAGTCTGTCCCGAATTCCTTGTAAATATCCGTCAAAAGTCCGGTAGCCGCCGACGAGGAAAACATTTTGACGACAGAAAGAGGTACCAGCTCTCCCGGGAATCCGATTTTCTCCGTCCACTGTCCCAGAATTCCGGACAGAAACTCCAGAAAACCTGAGGCCCGGAGTACTCCCACTGCCACCATCAGCCCTACGAGTGTCGGCATGATCTTCAACACCGTATAAAACCCATCCTTCGCCCCTTTGATAAATGTCTCGTAAACCTGTACCCGTTCCAGAATTCCGGAGACAACAATCGTAAAAATCAGAAAAGGGACGATGTACTGAGACAGAAATAAAACAAACTGCATATTCTGTGCTCCTTCGCATATCGTCCCTTAATTATACGCACACTGTTCCGTTTTATGATTCCGCTTCCCGGTTTTGCTCCAGTCCCTTCATGATTTTAAAGTACATGACCAGAAGCAGGCTTCCCGCAAGAATCCATGCCATCGGACTGGCAAGGCAGGCGCCCACGTAACTTCTGTGACGTGAGGCAATCATTGCCACCACACCTCTTCCGATCAATTCGGCAATTCCCGCAGTCATCGGGAGGAATCCGTATCCCATTCCCTGAATTCCGTTGCGGTACAGGTTCACCACAGTCAGCGGGATGAAGAATACAGACACACAGATCAGATACGTCCGGACTCCGCCAATTACCTGCGGTACATCCGCAGCTTCTACAAAGAGATACGTAAGATAATGTCCGCCCAGGACCATCAGTACCGCAACCACAACCGAATAGACGGAACCGATGATGGTTGCCGAGCGGAATCCCCGCCGGATTCTTTTGATATCTCCCGCTCCCATATTCTGGGCACAATAGGTCGCCATGGCCGTTCCAAGAGCCACATAGGCCTGAGTTACAATCTGCTCGATCTTGCTGGCTGCCGTAAAGGCCGCAACGGAGATGGAGCCGAGCAGATTCAGCGCGGACTGCACCATCATTGTCCCGATAGCAGTAATCGAATACTGAAGCGCCATCGGAAATCCGATCCGCATCTGTGTCCTCAAAAGATCTCCTTCCACTTTCCAGTCTTCTTTGTGGAGATGCAGATGCGGCACCGCCTTCCAGATGTAAATCAGACATGCCGCCCCCGACACGCCCTGAGAAATGACAGTCGCATAAGCCGCCCCTGCCGGTCCCATGCCAAAACAGATGATGAACACCAGATCCAGCACGACGTTCAGAAGCGCCGCCAGAATCAGAAAATAAAGCGGTGTCCGGCTGTTGCCGAGTGCTCTTAAAATACTGGAAAGCAGATTATAAAGTACCTGGGCAAAAATCCCGGCACAGATAATGACAATATATTCGTACGCATAGTCAAAAATGTCTTCCGGCGTATTCAGAAGTCTCAACAAGTCTTTCATAAAGATCACGCTGGCCGCTGTCATCACCACGGAGACAATCAACGACAGAATCGCGGCAGACGCCACTGTTTTCCTCATTGCATTCATATCGCCTGCACCGAATTTCTGCGCCGTCAACACGGTAAACCCGGCAGTCAGCCCGATCAGAAATCCGATAATCAGGAAATTGATCGTCCCTGTCGCCCCGACTCCTGCAAGTGCCTTTGTCCCGACAAATTTCCCGACAACCACGGCATCCACCATATTATAAAACTGCTGGAACACATTTCCTATAAAAACCGGCATCGTAAACCGGACAATCAGCTTTCCGGGACTTCCCTTTGTCATATTGTTTTCCATAGCTGTTCTCCCTTCTCGCATTCCTTTTTTTACTCATATTTTTTCATTCTACCGCTCCGCATGTAATCGCGCAATCCCCTTTTTTATTTACAATTCTTTTTTCTCATGCTACACTCAAGAAAAACCGCTCAGGGGAGGGGATTATATGGACCAGATACAGACTTTTTCAGAATTTAACAGTAATCTTTTTCAGGAAATTTATATGCTTTTCTGCGGAATGCAGGATTGCCCGCCCCTTTATTCCTATGGACCTGCTGTCCGGGACTCCTACATATTTCATATATGCACAAAAGGAAAGGGAACTTTTTATTCCGGAGAAAACAGTTATTCCATCGAAACGGGGCAGGGCTTTTTGATTCGGCCTGACAGGCTCACCTTCTATCAGGCCGATGAGACGGATCCGTGGAGTTATGTCTGGGTTTCCGTTGCCGGCACCGACATTGCCCGCTACTTCGAGCTGATCGGAATCACGCCGGACCACCCGGTCTTTACCTGCCCGGACCCGGAGAAGGCAAAGAGCTATGTCCTGGATATGATCGCCCACCATAAGATGAGCTTCCAGAATGAAATTTATATTCAAGGGGTTCTGCTGCAGTTTCTGGCCCTCCTGATCGAAGGCTCCGGCTACAAAAGCAAAAGTAGTAAAAAGGTTGCAGACGTCTATGTCAGCCAGGCCATTTCCTATATATATAAGAACTACCAGAACCCGGTATCCGTTCAGGAAATCGCAGACTTTCTATCCCTCAACCGGAGTTATCTGACGGAACTGTTCTTAAAGACTGTACACCTGTCTCCACAGCAGTTTCTCGTCAAATACCGCATGACCAAGGCGTGTGAACTCCTGGAAAATACCAGTCTCCCCATTGAACACATTGCCTATTCCTGCGGATACTCCAGCACCTTTTCTTTCTCCAAGGCATTCCGGAAGGTCAATGGAACAAGCCCTTCCCGGTACCGCCAGGATAAGAAAACGAATCCTTATTCGATGGAGCTTAAGAGATACAGCCGGGACTGATAGTCCCCGTTCTTTCCGTTGTACTTCTCTTTATTCTCCCCGGAGGAGGCATCGGACACATTCAGGCCGTACCAGAGAAGTTCATCTCCGTAGAGATCTTCCTCGTATTTTCCTGGCTCCATCCCGGCGACATGATACTTCCGGTCCGGATCCAGCCCCTGAAGCCTGACTTTTTTATACGGTCCGTTCACAGACTGCAGGACCTTGTAATATCCGACAATCGCCCGGGTTTTATCTTCTGATACGACCATCCACGCCGTCTCATTTCCCTCAAACGGACTTAACAGCCGGTAAAAAGTGCCGTACTGAATCAGGTGACGGTACTGTTTCATAAACGCAATCTGTGCTTTGACCTCTTCTTTTTCTTCTTCTGTCAGCCTGTTCGGATCCAGCTCATACCCAAAAGTTCCAAAATACGCCACATTCGCACGTGTTTCCAGAGACGTGTTTCGAAGCAGCTGATGATTCGGCACCGCAGACACATGGGCTCCCATGCTGCTGACCGGATAGACAAAAGAGGTTCCGTACTGGATTTTGCATCGCTCTACCGCATCCGTATCATCAGATGTCCAACACTGCGGCGCATAGTAAAGAAGTCCCGGATCAAATCTCGCCCCGCCGCTTGCGCAGGACTCAAACAGGATTTCCGGAAATTCCTTCGTCAGCATATCGTAAAGCCGGTACACACCCAGTATGTACTTGTGCATGACTTTTCCCTGATCCTTTGCACCGGCACCCGCCGAATACACTTCAGACATACTCCGGTTCATATCCCATTTAATATAGGAAATCGGAGCTTCTGTCAGAACCTTTTTCATCTGTTCAAAGATCGCGTTCACAACTTCTTCTCTGGAAAAATCAAGGACATACTGATTACGTCCCACCGACACCTTTCTTCCCGGCACTGACAAAATCCAGTCTGGATGCTCCCTGTAAAGCCTGCTTTCTTTATTCGTCATTTCCGGCTCAAACCAGAGTCCGAATTTCAGTCCCATTTCCTCTACCCTTCTGGCCACTCCTGTAATGCCATCCGGCAGTTTTTCCAGATTCGGATACCAGTCGCCCAGAGAAGAGGTGTCGTCATTACGCTTTCCAAACCATCCGTCATCCAGCACAAACAGTTCCACTCCAAGCTCTTTTGCTGTTTTTACAATTTCAAGAATCTTGTCCTCGTCAAAATCAAAATAGGTTGCTTCCCAGTTGTTGATGAGAACCGGTCTTTCCCGGTCTCTCCAGAATCCTCTTGCAAGGCGGCTCCGGTAAAGCGTATGATATGCCTGGCTCATACCATTCAGTCCGTGATCCGAATATACCATCACAGCCTCCGGAGTCTGGAAGGTCTCTCCCGGTTTCAGATTCCAGGAAAAAGTATCCGGATGAATTCCCATCGTCACTCTTGTTGTGTCATACGTGTCGACATCCGCCTGCGCAAGGAAATTTCCGCTGTAGACCAGGCTGAACCCATAGACTTCTCCATTTCCCTCTGTCGTCTCCTCCCGCTTCAAAGCCAGAAACGGATTATAATTGTGGCTGCTGCATCCACGCAGACTGTATACTGCCTGCACTCCATGCTCCAGCTTTCTCTCCTTGACCGAACGTTCCCTTGCCCATGCTCCGGTCAGCTCGATCATCTCAAAATCCATATCCGGAAGATCAACACTCATACTCATTGCCCGGTCCAGAACAATTTCCTGATCTCCCTTCTGCGTAATCTTCGCACTACGTGCAACTGCCGGAACATTCGCAAAGATTGTATAATATAAAGTAATTTCCGTACCGGATACCTGATCTTCCAGATACAGTTCGAGTGTATCCGCTTCCTCTTCTTTCTCTACATAGGTTGCCGGCAGTCCGGAAAGCTCCGGTTTTCCCTGATAAATGCTGTGTCCTTTGTAAAGGAACTCGGATATCCGGCTGCCGTTTTCCTGAAGAATCTCAAGAGCCGGATATCTCATATCCCCTGATCCGTACACCGGGTATTCCTGCTTGATGTGCTCCATGGAAAATTCCAGTTTTCCTTCAAACGGGCATACAGACATCGGTCTTGCCCGGAAATTCAACATATGCGCAAAACTCTCCCTGTCCCGTAATTTCTTTCCAAAATAAATATGTCCGATCTGTCCATTCTCCAGTACATTCAAAATATAGCTGATGTTCTGATTATACAGATGAAATTCCATCGATGATTTGTGAAAACAAACCGCCATTTCTGCTCCTCCTTTTTCCCCTGATCTTGCGATCCGTAATCTTCTCGTTTTTACTACAACTAATTATAATCATTTCACATTTTTATGCCAGTTCAAGATGTCAGGTAAATATGTCCAAATGTCAGGTAAATGATTGTGTGTTCAAAATGTCCACATCCGGCGAAAAAAGAAAAAGACGGCACCAAACCTGATGTCGTCCTCCTCCTTGGAAGTATCCTTCATCTTAACTTGTCCTTGTCTCCCTGCTTTCCAGCGTTCTCTACCGCTGGAACCAGAGCATCTGCTCCTGTAACCGTATGAATCCTCTGTCCGTACGGTTATTTTTCTCTTTTCTGGCATTTGATCCGTACAGATGTCTTATTCTCTACCGCTGCTTTTTACCCTTTTAAAGATATAACCGCACAGATGGCTTCTTTTGTACGGTTACATCTTCCTATTTTCATGTCCAATCCGTACGGCCATCCTGTTTCGTACGGTTGTGTTTCTCTTTTTGCTATCCCGTCCGTAATTTTCTTTATTCTGTCAGGCATTGGATATATTTTTTTACGCTGTCCTCCTGCCGGAAGGAATGGGTCACTTCATAATGTCCATTCTGGGCCAGCATCCGGAGTTTTTCAGGCTCTTTCATCAGTTCAATGATCTGTCCGGCCAGTGTTTTTGCATCCCCGAACGGATGAAGCCGCCCTGTTATACCATCATAAACAAGTTCTCTTGTCCCGTCCACGTCCGATGCCAGTACTACGCAGGACTCATTCATCGCCTCCAGGATCGTAAAAGAACAGCTCTCCGTCCTGGATGGAGAAATGACGATTTCATGTTCCTGATACGCCTTCTCCATGCAGTCGCAGAATCCTTTCAAAATGCATTGTTCTTCCAGATGATGTTCCCTGATATAGTCCCGGACCTCCTGTTCCTGTCTGCCTGTCCCGTAAATGTTCACCTTTGCCTCCGGTATCTGCTGCCGCACCAGATCCATTGCCTTCAAAAGTGTAAAAATTCCTTTTGTCTCCGTCAGGCGTCCGGCATACATGAGGCGGATTTCTTCATAAGTTCTTTCCCGGTACGGTTTCGCTTTCACTCCGTTATAGACTGTGGCAAGCTTCTGATACTCCACACCTGCTGCCTGAAAAGCTCTCCGTCCCGCCAGTGATACGGTGATCACCTTTTCTGCCTGATTCGCCAGTGAAAAATATTCTTTTCTCGGCTCGATATATTCCGGATCATCAAAAATCGCCAGATGTTCGGTGAGATATAACTGATATGTCCTGTTTTTCTGCCTGAGAAGCCGGATCTGAATCCCGCTGTCAGCATGAGAATTGACGATTTCGGCGCAGCGGTCATTCAAGCTCTTGATCATTCTCTCCACCGCTTTCTCATCCGTAAAATCACATTCCTCAATCTGCACCAATGCATCCACACGGGTTTCATAGACGTTCTTTTTCGCGGCAATCAGCGTAATTTCATATCCTCTCTTACAAAGCTCATTCGCCAGACAGATCAGGCAGGTCGATACCCCGCCGTATCCCGGCTTATCATCAATAAAAATCAGCCTGCGTCCCATTTTTATACCTCCTTATTCCGCACTTCAAGAACCAACCCTTTCTTTGCCAGCCGGTCTATATATTCAGAAATTTCTTTCTGATTTTCCTCATCCAGATTGGCATTCCACTCATCGAAAAGGAACAGCCTCACGGACGGATCTTTCATCCGGTCGAGCACTTCCTCCACATTCGCCCGCAGACGTTGTCCTGTAGAATATGCCCTCTCATTACTATCCTCAAAAAACAATCTCGTATGGTTCGGGAACAGATAGGCCCGATCCCCAAAATACTCTTTGATCCGCATCAGAACTGTTGTTTTCCCGCTTCCGTTTGTTCCGGTAATCAAAATCCGCCCATACCTTTCCTCTTCTGCACAATCCTTCAAAAATTCCAGAAAGTTTTCCACATTCTCGAAGCGAAGTTCCACATCACCTGAGGAAAACCGGAGATTCTCCCAACGGATCGTCCCATGATATTGATTTTCTTTCTCCACAGCTGATGCTGCATGATCGATGTTCCGAACCTTTTCCCGGATTCCGACCAGTTCGGTAACATATTCCACTATGACGCTCAGATACTGAATGTTGCTCACCTGCCGTGGAAGCGTTACAATGACAGACGTCATCCGGCCCACGTTTCCTGCACTGTCCGCCAACGTCCACAGCACTACCAGAATCATCGGAAAGATACTTCCAACCATAATCAGAAGAGACAGTATATTATTACTGAAACGGTACTGTGTCTCTGTCTTCTCCGCTTTGTCAACGGTCCGCCCAAACACCTCTTTCCACCGGCTCCAGTTATAGCGGTTTCCAATCAGGAGAGTATCCCAGCCGTCAAACAATCTATTCTGCACAGCACTCTGTGCTTCCTGCGCTCCGGCACTCTTACGGACAATTTTTCCCCTTGCCGTCAGAATTCCCGCTGCAATCACCGCTGCTGCACAAAGATATGCAGCAAAAAACCACGGACTCAAAGACCAGCCAATGACGAGGACATTGAAAACCACATTCAAAACCGTCGCCATCAGATCTCCAAAGAATTCGTATGTTTTCTCAATAGTCTGCCACGTCTGATTCTGGAAATACGATTGTCGCTCTCCTCCAAATGCATGACTTGTTTTTAACGACGGCTGATTATATAAATTACTCTCATAAAGAGAAAGATATCTCTGAAACGTTGCATATTCCGCTTTTACCATATATTTCTGACTGAAAATCCGGGGTACAAATACCAGGACGAGAGAAAGCACAAAGATCCAAAACCAGATCATTCCCTCCCCTTTCAGGATTTCCGAGCTCAATGCAATCATCGCATAGGTGGATGTCGCGGCAATCAACTGTTCCAAGATAGTAAAAACCAGGAATAAAATACTGAATTTATTAACAAAATGTCTCATATACATCACCTACTTTTCCTTAGTACTATCAATACACTTACCGCACTCACACCAAAGCCAGCAGCCAGAAAAATTAAAAACTGCTCTATTGTCACAATTTCCAGAAGAATTCCAAAAATACCATAAATAACTCCAGAACACAGCGACCGTATCAAGGACATCACGGATAAAATCGTTGCCCTGTTTCTTTCTACAATCCATTCCTGTATGATGCTGTCCGCCACAGTAAAAATGATTTCCGGCACAAAGCATAAAATTAACGAAATCACAAAAAACAGTCCCTTATTCTGAACCTGGGACAACCATAAAAATCCCAAACACTCTGTTATCAGAGCCAGAAAGATGATCCTGCTTCTGTTAAAAATTCGATTCAGCGGACTCACTGCCAGATAGGCAAACGAATTCCCTATGTACGATAGGGAGAAAAACAAACCGATCGCCGACACGCTGATCCCAACTGATTCCAGAATCAGCTGGTTCAGATTGTAATAACCGCACGCTATTCCATCAATCATACTGATGCCAATAAAGAAAAGGAGGAACATTCCAAGCGGCCGGTATAAAATATTGTCTTTCAACGTTTTTATCAGTTTTCCTGTGCTTTTTTCTCTTTCTGCAAACGGCATGAGGTCTTTCACTCTGCACATAAATCCTGCTGCCACTATCAGAATCAGCATTGTCAAAAGATACGGAAGATTCCAGGAATACTGCGCAAGCTGAGCTCCGATAAAAATTGCACCGCCCATAACAGCCGACTGCGCCGCAAGAATTCTGGAATTAATCTTCAAATACTGATCTTCCATCTTCCGGCCTGCAAGCATCTGATAAAGTAAGGCCGAATCACTGCCGGAAATAAAAGTATACGCAACTGCTTCCAGACCTGCCAACAATATCAGCCAGACTTTCTCCTGCGCTGCTACCATCAGTCCCGCCTGACATACCAGCAATATCGTTCCTGTAATAATGGAATTTTTCCTTCCGATCCGGTCTCCAATATATCCCGTCGGCACCTCGCTGACCGCTGTACATATATTGTAGACGACAGAATACATCGAAACTTCCACGATCGAAAGCCCTTTTTGCTGTAGATAAATCAAAAAAATACCCCGCGTCAGGATCGCCGCACTGGTAATGGAATAAATATGATGTTGGGGTCGAAACTATATAATTAGTTGTGCCCTGTACCTATAGTACCTTGAAAAATTCATATTTTGTAGTA
>NZ_SPHM01000034.1:0-40244 GCF_005844125.1 Pseudoflavonifractor sp. BSD2780061688st1 E11 | reverse complement strand
AAAAACACATAAAAAGAAACCCCCAATTCCCCCATGAATGGGGGCTAGGGGGCTGAAGTGTCGAAGACACTTTTTTATTTAGGACAGAAAAAGATAAGTAAACGAAGAATTTCATACAGTGACCAAGGCGGGGCTTCCACTGGTGAATTTGAAGCTCTGGAACTTCGTGACAAGGATCCGTCCCGTTATGCGGTATATCCGGGATTTGACGCATTCCATATCAAAGGATAAAGGCATTAGAATCATGAGGAGCAGAAAGGCTGTGTCTGTCAGGCAGATACAGCCTTTTATGTTCTTAAATTGAAGATAAATATTAATAATTATGTAACAAACAAGTAATATAGAGAGAAAGTTTATTAAATTAAATACAAATATGAATATAATAAATAAATTTTAAGAAATCTTAAAAAATGATTCATTGACTATGGTGGGAGGGGGTGCTATTCTGATGACTACAAAAAGCGACAACATAAGATAAGGATACAAAAAGCATGAGAAAAGTTATGAAAGAACACAGAAAGAGAAGCAACGTAAAAGAAGAAAGAAAACGGCAGTTATTTATAAGAATAGGCCTGACGGTTCTGATACTGCTTGTGTTAGCCGGCGCAGGAGGATTTTTATATACCTTCACACATCCACTGAAGCTGAAAGGCGGTGTGATCGAACATGAGATGGGAGAGGCATTTGATCCGATGGACCAGATAAAAAAGGTATGGTTTGGAAAACCGGAGGAGGTTTCTGTAAAATCCAGTGTTGATATATCGAAAGAAGGAGATTATCCGATTGTTTATACCTGGCGAAACCACAGTGAAAAAGCGGTAGTAAAGGTGAGAGATACGACTCCGCCGGATCTGGAAGTAAAGGATTATACCACTGACATGACAGAAGAAATCAAACCGGAGATGTTTGTGGAAAAGACGGAAGACCTTTCTGATGTAACGGTCCGTTTTGCGGAGGAAGGAAGCTGGGATGAAGAAGGAAATTACACGGTGGAGATCCTGGCAGAAGATGCGAGCGGCAATCAGACGGTCAAAGACGCGGTGCTGACAAGAAAAAAAGATACGCAAAAGCCGGAAATCCAGGGAGTACAGGATTTGACGGTGAAGCAGGGAAAGGTACTGGATTTCTCTCAGGGGGTAACTGTGACAGATGATATGGATCCGTCACCATCCCTGGAGATTCATTCTGAAAATGTAGATCTTGCCGTGCCTGGATCTTATCAGGCGGTTTATACTGCAAAAGACCGTTCCGGAAATCAGGAGGAAATCGTGCAGAATATTACGGTGGAAGCAAATCCGGAGTGGGATGAGAAGATCGTTTATCTTACATTTGATGACGGACCATCGGATAATACGAAGAAAATTCTTGATATTCTTGATCAGTATAAAGTAAAAGGAACTTTCTTTGTTACCGGAAATAATCAGAAAAAGAATGATCTGATCCGTCTTGCTTATGAGAAGGGACATTCCATCGGTCTTCATACATATACGCATGACTATGCTTCAGTCTACGCATCGGAAGAAAATTATTTTAAAGATCTTCAGGAAATATCCGATATGGTGGAAAATGTCACCGGAGAGAAGTCCTGCCTGATCCGGTTCCCGGGAGGTTCAAGTAATACCATCAGTAAAAAGTATATACCGGGGCTGATGACGAGACTGACAAAAGCGGTTCAGGAAAAAGGATATCAGTATTTTGACTGGAACTGTGATTCTACGGATGCCAGCGGAAATAATGTCCCGGAAGAAAAGCTTGTCGCGGAAGCAACATCATCCTGCGCAAAGCATATCAATATCCTGATGCATGATACTGATGCAAAGGATACGACAGTAAAAGCGCTCCCGAAAATTATTGAACATTACCGTAAACTTGGATATGCGTTCAAGGGTCTGACGATAGATTCCTATGCTCCGCATCATCATGTGAATAACTGAATAAAAGTAAGAAATGTATCAAAAGCAAAGCCAGAGGACAAAGCCATCCGGAAACAAGGAAATCCGGATGGCTTTATTTTTTCTTTCTTGCCGCAACATCCTGGAACTGGAAATAATCCGGGCGGTGCCGCGACTGCGTGTATTCAAACTGAATACCGTTGTCATCATAGGTCTGATTGGTAATAACGGCAAGACAGTTATAGTCTTTCAGATCCAGATAGGTTTCATCCACCTGA
The DNA here is from genome assembly GCF_005844125.1 of Pseudoflavonifractor sp. BSD2780061688st1 E11. Taxonomy (NCBI): domain Bacteria; kingdom Bacillati; phylum Bacillota; class Clostridia; order Eubacteriales; family Oscillospiraceae; genus Pseudoflavonifractor; species Pseudoflavonifractor sp. BSD2780061688st1 E11. Next base: position 38,074 of record NZ_SPHM01000034.1, on the reverse strand, counting down.
GTCATATGTTCCACAGTCATGGTGCGCTTGCTTGTTGCGATGGTCATTCCAAGTTCATTTTCCAGATAAGCATAGACGGAATGACGGGCAATCTCCGGGGTCAGACCTTTTATTTGTTCGGCATTGAAATAATTGTGGTCAAGGATCAGAGGAATTCCATCCAGATAACGCAGCCTCTGTATGTAGTAAAGCGGTGTCCCGAAAGCAAATCCTGTTTTTTTGGCGATTTTTTTATCGGCGGAAAGCTCGGAAAACTGAAGAATCCGTGTGAAAGGAACTTTGTTGTTCCGGAGAGCGGATTCCTGAAAGGATTCAATCCCGCCCACTGTAAAGGCAGCCTGTTCGACAGGCTGAAAAATGTTGCGGACACCTTTCCCGTGCATGGGTTGAACATATCCGTCAGAAGTCAGTTCGGCCAGGGCACGGCGGACAGTGTTGCGGGAACAGCCGTATGTTTTGACAAGAATGTGCTCAGAAGGGAGAAGCTCCTGATAAGGATAGGTCTCGTCTTCAATTTTCTGTTTCAGGTCATGGTAAATCATATCGTATTTCGCTTTTGGCAAATGGAGCACTTCCTTTCTTGTTTAAACATCTTAGTTACAGTATAAAGAGAAGAGATGCAGAAATCAAGAGAAAGTTATAAAAAAACGATTGACATGTTTAAACAAGTATGCTATATTCAAGTTGTTCAAACAAGTTCGTAATAAAAAGAAAAGGAGAGAGAACCATGGCGAAATACGAAAATGACGTGAAGCAGCTCTTAAAGCTGATCGGCGGCAAAGAAAACATCCAGGCTGTTTCCCATTGTATGACGAGAATGCGTTTCGTACTCGTGGATCCGAAGAAAGCGGATGAGAAGGCCATTGAAGAGATTCCGGCAGTAAAAGGAACATTCACACAGGCAGGGCAGTATCAGGTAATTATAGGAAATGATGTGTCCGTATTTTACAACGAGTTCACTTCCTACGCAGGCATCGAAGGAGTCAGCAAGGAAGCGGCAAAGGCGGCGGCCAAGACAAATCAGAATGTGGTGCAGAAGATTATGGGAGCGCTTGGCGAGATCTTTGCCCCGCTGATCCCGGCCCTGATCTGCGGAGGTTTGATTCTCGGATTCCGGAATATTATCGGAGAGATCAATTTTTTTGAAAATGGAACAAAGAGTCTTGCGGATATGTATCAGTTCTGGGAAGGAACTTACAACTTTCTGTGGCTGATCGGCGAAGCCGTTTTCCATCTGCTGCCGGTTGGTATTGTGTGGTCCATCACAAAGAAGATGGGTACGACACAGATCCTTGGTATTATCCTTGGACTTACTCTGGTATCTTCCCAGCTGTTAAATGGATTCAGCGTAGCGGACACTCCGGCAAGTGAGATTCCGGTATGGGATTTCGGATTCGCAAAGGTAGAGATGATTGGTTACCAGGGACAGGTCATTGCGGCCATGATGGCAGGCTTTGTACTTGTTTATCTGGAAAAGTTTTTTAAGAAACATTGTCCGGAAGTCATCAGTATGATTGTTGTACCGTTCTGTTCTCTCGTTCCGGCAGTAATTATTGCCCACACTGTAGTAGGACCGATCGGCTGGACAATCGGGAATGCCATCGCAGATGTCGTTTACGGCGGCCTGATGTCCAATTTCGGATGGCTGTTTGCAGGGCTGTTCGGACTGCTGTACGCACCGATTGTCATGACGGGACTTCACCACATGACAAACGCTATCGATACACAGCTTGTCAACACGTATGACGGCACGATTCTCTGGCCGATGATCGCACTTTCCAACATCGCCCAGGGATCCAGTGTACTGGCCATGTCCATTCTTCAGAAGAAAAATGAAAGGGCACAGCAGGTCAATGTTCCGGCATGTATCTCCTGTTATCTCGGAGTTACAGAACCGGCCCTCTTCGGTGTCAACTTAAAATACGGATTCCCGCTGATCTGCGGTATGATCGGTTCCGCAATTGCGGCTATGATCTCCGTAGGATGCGGAGTTCAGGCGCTGAGTATCGGTGTCGGCGGACTTCCGGGCATTATCTCCATCAAGCCGGAATTCTATCTGATTTTCCTGCTTGCCATGACAGAAGCGATCGTAGTACCGTTCCTGCTGACATTCTTCGTAGGAATGAAGAAACTGTCAGCAGAAGACAGAGGTCTCGTGGAAAAAGAAACTCGGGAAAAAGTTTTGGCAGAAGCCCCGGAAGCAGAAGCGGTTCTGGAAACAGAAGCAAAAGAAGAAACACCGTCAGAACCGGTTACAGAAATCAAAGCAATTTTAAGCGGAAACGTGATTCCGATTGAAGAAGTAGATGACAATGTGTTTTCACAGAAAATCATGGGAGACGGTGTTGCTATTGAACCGACCGACACGACAGTGGTAGCTCCGGCAGATGCGGAAGTCAGCATCGTAATGGCCGAGACCGGACACGCATGCGGCCTGACACTTGCAAATGGTATGGAGATTCTGATCCATGTAGGCATCGATACGGTAGACATGGGAGGAGACGGATTCAAACTTCTTGTAGCTCAGGGAGATCATGTCAAATGCGGCACACCGCTGATCCAGTTTGATCCGGAGAAGATCAAGGCGGCAGGACATCCAACAACCACCATGCTGATTGTGACAGGAGAAGGAAGTGCAAAGAATATTCAGATGAAGCCGGGACAGACGGCAGAGGCAGGAAAGACAACAGTGATCTCGTTTGAATAAAAAGGAAGGGAAAGTATGATGAAAACGACAGATTTCAGGAAAAGTACGGTATATCAGATTTATCCGAAATCATTTTATGACAGCAACGGAGACGGCCTCGGGGATTTGAGAGGAGTCATCCGGAAGCTGGACTACATTCAGGAACTTGGAGTCGATTACATCTGGATGACACCGTTCTTCGTATCACCGCAGAACGATAATGGATACGATGTGGAAGATTACTACAATATCGATCCACGTTACGGCACGATGGAAGATGTAGAAGAACTGATCCGCAAAGCGGACAAGCGAGGGATCCGTCTGATGTTTGATATGGTATTCAACCACGTATCCAGCCGCCATGAATGGTTCCAAAAAGCAATGGAGGGAGATCCGTATTACAAAGACTTCTTCTTCTTCAAAAAAGGGAAAGAAAACGGGGAACCACCGACCAACTGGGAAAGTAAATTCGGCGGAAGCGCATGGGAATATGTAGAAAAGTTTGATGAATACTACCTGCATCTGTTCGATGTAACACAGCCGGATCTCAACTGGGACAACGAAAATGTACGAAAAGAAGTCCAGAAGGTAGTCCTCTTCTGGATGGGAAAAGGAGTCAAAGGATTCCGCTTTGACGTGGTCAATCTGATCAGCAAAGACCGTTTTGAGGATGATTACGAAGGAGACGGAAGAAGATTTTACACAGATGGACCAAACATCCATAAATATCTGAAAGAACTCCATGACATGACTTTCGGAACCGATACGGAGATCATCACTGTTGGGGAAATGTCCAGCACTTCCATGGAAAACTGCTTCCGGTACGCAGGGGCCGATACCGGAGAACTCTCCATGGTATTCAACTTCCACCATCTAAAAGTTGATTTTATGGGAAATGAAAAATGGGTTCTCGTACCGGCCGATTTCGGAAAGTTAAAACAGATCCTCTTCGACTGGCAGACCGGAATGGAACAGCATAACGCATGGAATGCGGTCTTCTGGTGTAATCACGATCAGCCAAGAGTCGTATCCCGCTTCGGAGACGAAGGCCGGTACTGGAAAGAATCCGCCAAAATGCTCGGAACCATCATCCATATGCTCCGCGGAACCCCATACGTGTACCAGGGAGAAGAAATCGGAATGACCAACGCCAAATTCACCGATATCACCCAATACCGGGACGTAGAAAGCATCAACCACTACCGCATCCTGCAGGATAAAGGCCTTTCGGCATCCGATGCATTCCGCATCATACAGGTTCATTCCAGGGATAACGGACGCACACCGATGCAGTGGGATGATACACCAAACGCCGGATTTACTGACGGAACCACAGAACCATGGATCGGCGTCACACCAAATTACACAGAAATTAATGCAAAACAGCAGCTGGAAGATGAAGACTCCATCTTCCACTACTACCAGAAACTGATCCGGATTCGGAAAGAACTGGACGTAGTAGCTTATGGCGACATTACACCACTCGCCCAGGAACATCCGTCAGTATTCGCCTATAAACGACACTATCAGAACGAAAATATGATCGTCGTTAATAACTTCTACGGAAAAGAAACCGAATGGAAGACAGATATGGATCTCACAGGATACCAGTGCATCCTCGGAAACTACAAAGATGCAGCCATGCCGGAAACAGGAAAATGGACACTACGCCCGTACGAAAGCATGATCTGGTACAAAAAATAGCCCACGTCGTGTACCTGTGAAAAAATCAACAAACCTCCGCCAGCCCTTGGAATTACTGGGCTGGCGGAGGTTTTACGTTCATCGGGGACGTGTTCCGGTGCACCGGAACACGTCCCCGATAATAGTCAAAATTTAAAACCGTATCCATTTTTTGAGTTCTTGATAGATCCGTGCGATCGGGAGGCCGACGATGGTGTTGTAGTCTCCGTGTATGCCGCGGACGTAGATGGCGAATGCGCCCTGAATTCCGTATGCGCCGGCTTTATCGTATGGTTCGCCGGTGGCGAGATAGGAATCAATTTCAGTGTTTGTCATTGGATAGACGTCCACATCGCTTTTTTCAAAGAAGGTATTTGTCTTTGTGTCTGCACCGTCATGGAAGATAAGGCTGACGCCGGTGTAGACTTGATGGGTATGATCCTGCAGAGACTGGATCATGTGTCGTGCTTCTTCTTCGCCGGATGGTTTTCCGAGAATCTTTCCGTTGTTTGATACGATCGTATCGGAGCCGATCACAAGAAATGGTTCTCCTGGATGGGAGGCAAGCCGGTCTGTGTAGACGTTCTGGGCTTTTTGTTCTGCAAGTTCCTGCACAACGTCTTCCGGGCGGGAGCTGGTGATGTGCTCTTCGCAGGAGGAAGGACAAACCACATGCGGGATTCCGGCCTGGGTCAGAAGCTCGGTGCGTCTTGGGGATGCGGATCCGAGGACGACGGTAAGGTCGGCAAGGGACAGCGTTGTGTTTTGCACTGTGCAATCGGAAGAAGCATAAGATTCAGCTGTTTTACATTCGATGTTTCTTTCTTCCCCTTTTTGTTCCGCTTCTTTCTGAGTTACTGTATCGTATTCCGGGTGGGAATCCGGATCAAATACGAGAATCTGTACGCTGTATGGCTTCATGGTCAGCTGTCCGTTCATTGTAAAGCGTGTGTCTGCTGCAAGATCGCGGACCTCGCCCTGCAGTTCGCCGTGATTTGCCGTAAATTCGGTTCCTTCAGCATTGATGGCAACAAAAATCTGTTCCCGGTCAGTCCTGCGCTCGAAAATAAGCTGGCGGTTGGTAATCATTACATTTCGATAGGAACCGTTGCAGAGTGCATCGCTTTTCTGGCGGAACGAAATCAGCTTTTTAATATAGGAAGTCAGTTCGTTTGGTTTTGGAGCGTCAAAGCAAGGACGGAGCGCGTAATCGTTGTCCGGTGCTTTCATGCCTTCTTCTCCCCATTCGCTTCCATAATAAATGCATGGAATTCCCGGCATCGTCATCAAAGTACCGTAGACCGGATACAGATGTTCTTTCTGTTTTAAGATGCTGGCAATTCGTGTGACATCGTGGTTGTCCACAAAGGTCATGAGATGCTTGCCTCGGTAAATACACCATTGTTCCGGGCCGAACTGCCGATTCAGAGAATGGGCAATCTCAAACAGATTCATATCATTGAAACTGGAAAAAAGTCCTTTGTAACATTCATAATTGGTGCAGCTGTGCAGCATGTCATCGTTGACGATCTGATTGTAGTCTCCGAATAAAACTTCGCCGATCAAGGCAAAATCCGGTTTGATGCCGGAAACAAAGCTCCGGAGCCGCCGCATAAAATTGTGATCCAGGCTGTAAGCCACGTCCAGGCGCAGCCCATCGATGTCGAAGGTGTCAATCCAGTATTTGACGCAGTCCAGAAGATAGTCCACAACGGCAGGATTTTGAAGATTCAGTTTGACCAGTTCGTAGTGCCCTTCCCAGCCTTCGTACCAGAAGCCGTCATGATATCCGCTGTCCCCGTCAAAATTAATATAGAACCAGTCTTTATAAGGAGAATCCCATTTCTTTTCCTGAACATCGCGAAATGCCCAGAAACCGCGGCCGACATGGTTGAATACTCCGTCCAGTACCACACGGATTCCGTGGCTGTGGAGCGCCTGGCAGACTTCGACAAAATCATCATTGGTGCCAAGCCGGCAGTCAAGTTTACGGAAATCTCTTGTATCATATCCATGATTATCGGACTCAAAAATCGGATTCAGAAGAATGGAGTCCACTCCAAGATCCGAAAGATAATCTGTCCAGTCGAGCAGTTTGCGGATACGGGGAACGGTCTGGCCATCGTTGTGCACCGGTGCACCGCAGAACCCGATTGGATAGATCTGATAAAAAATACTATGATAAGCCCACATAAAAAGCCTCCTCATTTCTGTTAGTTTGTGCTATTCTATTTGAAAAAGAATAGTATCAGTTTAGCACGACAAAAAATAAGATTCAACGGGTCCCTGCGCAGAAAAGAAAACGGGACCTGAAACTACCGAAAAATCAAGAAAAAAAGTGAAAAAAAGGTTGACACAGAAGAGGCAGCATAATATAATAAAGCAGTATGGCGTGAGAAGAAAACAGTTTGCACCAAAGCCCCGGAGCGGACTGATTTCCCAATAGATACATGAGTTTATAGAAGAAAATAGAGATTGTAAACAGGAGGTCAACCAATGAAGACTTATATGGCTAATCCAGATAAGATTGAAAGAAAATGGTATGTAGTTGATGCAGAAGGACAGACATTAGGTCGTCTTTGCTCTGGAATTGCAAATGTTTTAAGAGGAAAAAACAAACCGGTTTATACACCGCACGTAGATACAGGAGATTACGTAATCGTAATCAACGCTGACAAAGTTAAAGTAACAGGTAAGAAGATGGATCAGAAGATCTACTACAACCACTCCGAATATGTTGGCGGAATGAAAGAGACAACTCTGAAAGAAATGATGGCAAAGAAACCGGAAAAGGTAATTGAGCTTGCTGTTAAGGGAATGCTTCCGAAGGGACCTTTAGGAAGAGCAATGATCAAGAAACTTCACGTGTACGCTGGACCAGAACATGCTCATGCAGCTCAGAAACCAGAAGTGCTGACATTTTAAGGAAAGGTTGAGAGGAGGAAATTACAGTGGCTAGTGCAAAATTCTATGGAACAGGAAGAAGAAAAAAATCCATCGCAAGAGTATATTTAGTACCGGGAACAGGTAAAATCACAATCAATAAAAGAGATATCGACGAGTATTTCGGACTTGAAACATTAAAAGTAGTAGTTCGTCAGCCGCTCGTTGCTACAGAAACAGCAGATAAATTTGACGTTTTAGTAAACGTACACGGAGGCGGATATACAGGACAGGCTGGTGCAATCCGTCATGGTATCTCAAGAGCATTACTTGAGGCAGACGCTGAATACAGACCAGTATTAAAAGCAAACGGATTCCTTACACGTGATCCACGTATGAAAGAACGTAAGAAATACGGTCTCAAAGCAGCTCGTAGAGCACCACAGTTCTCCAAACGTTAAGCAAGCGTTAATCGGGATTACCCAAGAGATAATCGAACAGTTATTGAAATTGCAGGCAAACCCTGGAAACATCACGTTTCCGGGGCTTTTCTCTTTGTCCTGGAAACGCGGTGGAACGTAGGGAAACCGGGTGAAAATCACCGGATTAGCAGCGCGTTTGTAACACGTTTGCAACAAAAATATCTTTACTCAAGAGTCTTGTTTATGGCGTCAATCAGGATCCGTACATCCAGATGGGTGTAGACCTTTTCAGTCAGTGTCATGGCTCCGGAATGCCCCACAATTTTCTTGATGACCGTTTCCTGCACACCGGCTTCGGACAGCATGGAGATACAGGTGTGGCGGGTGCAGTGCGGTGTCCGCTGGATACCGATCTGCTCCATCAGGGGTGTCCAGTAACTGTCAAAGTAGTTGCGGTACTTGAACGGTTTCCCGTCTTCTGTATGGAGAAGATATTCACATTCCGGGCAGGAGTTGTACCAGTTCCGGTAGAACGGGAGCAGCTTGTCGGCAATGGGCACTTTCCGGATACCGTTTTCTGTTTTGCTGTCGATCACATCAAAATACTGCTCATCCAGGTGTACATTTACTTTTTTCAGGGACAGGAATTCGGAAATCCGGGTGCCGTTATAGAGCAGCATGAGGACAATCTGGTAATATTTATCATCCTGCATGGTCCAGATCCTGTCAATCTCTTCCCTGGGAAATTTGTTCCTGCTGTGTTTGTTCGGGTTCCGGTCTTTGTACTGCGCGATATCCACGTAGGTGGAATAATCTTTGTTGCAGATATCATTCTTCAGGGCAAATCCGTACAGCTGGTTAAACAGGATCTTTACTTTCTTCAGTGTCGGATAATTTTTGCCGCAGGTATCGATCACCTGCTGAAGATCCGCCAGCTTCAGGTCTTTGAAAACCCGGTGGTAAAGGAGGGTACAGGCCTTGTAGGAGGCTGTGTATCCTTTTACATTGCTTTCAGATACGGTCGGATATTTCTTCTTCGACCATTCCTCGTACACCTCGGAAAAAGTCATTTTCGCGGCTTTCGTATCATAGGGATTATGATTATAATCAGCCAGCATCTCCAGCCCTTCGGATTTCGTCCGGGCATAGCCGATGATAATATATTCTGCAATCTTCTTTTCTTTTACGGGATCGATCCGGTATCCTGTTGTCTTGCGGACCATATATGGTTTTCTCCGTTTTCCGGATAATTTCACTACACTTCCGTAGCCGTTTGGTAATTTCATTCAGTCATTGCTCCTTTCTTTTGAAGGACTTATGATCTGAACTGCTCCTTTAAAAAGGCATTCCGGCGGCTGATGCGCTCTTCCTCTGTCAGTTCTTCCGTTTCCGTTTCAGACAACGGGACAGCTGCATAGTAGGCCAGTGTCTTGTCTTTCCAGTCCTGATAGGAACTGGCAGAATGGCCATATGCAGCATATTCCTCTCTGTTTTCCCTGAATTCTTCCAGGAATAAACACATATCTGCATTTTCAGAGGACGACAGGTCTTTGCCATTGAAGGTAATGGAGCACTCCCAGCGGTCGTGTTCCGGCGGACGCTTCACATCGATCCGGAAGCCGAGCTCCCGGATCTGATCCAGCTGGAAGAGAAACTGCATGACGTCTGCCATATTGGTCAGCGGCTTCTCCTGCGTGTCATAGCCGGTCAGATAAGTAGAAGTGGTGTCCAGTACCCCGGCAAGCTCGTTGATCATGGCGAGCGACACTTCAATCTCTCCGCTTTCGTATTTCTGGATTGTGCGGAGGGATTTACCAAGTGCGGCTGCCAGCTGAGTCTGATTCATACCTTTTTGCTTTCGGGCAGTTCGGATTCTCAGTCCGATCTGTTTCGTATCATGTTTCATGATTGAATTCACCTCTCTTTCGTCCATCTTATCACATTAAAATACGAATTACAAGTGCGGATTTTTAGAAATACATCTTGACGCACGCAATTTTAATGCGTATAATAAAATACGAACTAATAATGCGGTTCGTGTGCAGAGAAAGGAAATAGTGAAATGAAAAATGCACTAAAAATACGGATATGGAATCCGGAAGGAGGTGAAGAGAATGGAAAAGAAAATGTATGTGGAGCTGCCGCCGTTTACAGGCAGAAATGTTCCGATCAAAGAGATCGCCCGGGCAATGGGAAAAGATCCCCATTACGTCCGACTTGCCATCCAGCAGGGTGTCGTCAAGTTCGGAGTGGCCATGAAGGTGGGAGACGCCAGCGAATTCAGTTATTACTGTCCGGACCGTAAAGTCTGGGAAGAAACCGGATACTTCCGGGATGTGACAAAAGAAAAAGCCCATGCATGATCGCAGGGGCAAATTCTCCAGAGGTATTGCTACACTCTGACCTAGCAACTCAAGTATAGCAAATACCTCTGCGAGATACAATGAAAAATTTCAGCAGAGGAGGTTATAAGTGAATATATTTCAGGAAGTAAAATCATACGTTACCGCAAAGCAGGCGGCGGAGCAGTACGGGATCCGGGTCGGCAGGAACCAGATGGCATGCTGTCCGTTTCATGACGATCATCATCCCAGCATGAAAATTGATACTAATTATTACTGTTTTGCCTGCGGAGCAAAAGGAGATGTGATCGGGTTGACCGCAGGGCTGTTTGGTCTGTCGCCTTACGAAGCGGCCAGCAAGCTGATCGCAGATTTTCAGCTGCCGTTGACAGCAGAGAAGTGTCAGGAAAGACGAAAAAAATACAGAAACAGGAATCCGGTTTCTGTCAAAGAGAAGATGACAGACTGGCACCGGCATGCGGTAAAAGTCCTGACCGACTATCTGTCATGGATCCGGTTCTGGAAACGGTTCTACGGATTGGAACCGGACGCCTTTGAGCAGGAACAATTTCTGGAGGCGTTGGAAAACGAGAGGAAGATCAATGATTATCTGGATATTCTTCTGGCCGGAAGCGGAGAAGAAATTGCAGAATTCTTTATCTGTAAGCGGAAGGAGGTGGCGGAGATTGAGCAGCATGTGGAACGATATCAGCGAAGAGTCCATGCGGAAATTAGAGCGTATTGCAGAAAATGAAATGCTGACTCAGGAAGAAATCCGGGAGAACCTGGACGTGACAGAGAAAGGCAAGATCCGTCAGTCGATCCAGAACTGCAAATATGCGCTGGAGCATGATCCGTATCTGCAGGGAGCAATTTGCAGAAATGAAATGACCTGCCAGATCGATATTATGAAAAAGGTTCCATGGAAACGCCGGGGCGTCCAGATGACGGATACGGATATGAACAATCTGTCCCTTTATCTGGAAAAGAATTACGGATTGACCAGTGACAGGGTGATCGCCAAGGCGGTGGATATTGTGGCAAACGATAACAGCTTCCATCCCATTATTGATCTGCTGGAAAGCCTGACCTGGGACGGAACGCCGAGGATTCACAACATGCTCAACCATTTCTTCGGGGCGTCTGATCCGGAGTATTCCGGTGAGATCATGAAAATGCATATGCTGGCGGCCATCAGCCGTCTGTATGACCCGGGGAAGAAATATGATATCATGCTCTGTCTGGTGGGCGGACAGGGAACCGGGAAATCTACATTTTTCAAATATCTGGCGATCCGGGATGAATGGTTTACCGATGATGTGAAACGTTTAGACGATAAGCGGGTTTATGAGTATCTGCAGGGACACTGGATCGTGGAAATGTCAGAAATGAACGCGGTGGCCAATGCCAGGAGTATTGAGGAAACAAAATCATTCCTGAGCAGACAGAAGGACACCTATCGGATCCCTTATGAGAGACGGGCAGAAGACCGGTACCGGCAGTGTGTATTCTGCGGAACTTCCAATGATCTTGCATTCCTGCCCTTTGACAGGACAGGTAACCGCCGGTTCGGACCGGTCAGAGTATGCCCGGAAAAAGCAGAAACGACCATTTACAGTAATGAGAAAGAGTCCAGGGAATACATCCTGCAGGCATGGGCGGAAGCCATGGAGATCTACCGCAGCGGAGATTTTTCCCTCACATTCTCGCCGGATATGGAAGATTATGTGAAAGCACTCCAGAAAGAGTTTATGCCGGAAGATACCCAGACGGGCATGATCCAGGCGTTCCTGGACCGTTATGAGGAAGACTATGTATGTTCTACCATCATTTATCAGGAAGTGTTCCACCATGAAGGGATGGTGCCGAAATGGCAGTCCAAAGAGATTGGCGACCTGATGGATAATGAGATCATCGGATGGGAAAAACACGGGACACACCGGTTCCCGGGAAGCCTTGGAACTCAGCGTTCCTGGAAACGGATCCATCCGAAAAAAGACGGGGACGGCTTTATAAATATAGATGAAAATACAGAGCTGCCCTTTGAATAAAAGATAACTTTTAAAATGTTTTGAGCCTTGTTTACAAAAGTTTGTTTACACAAAAATGAGAAATCTGTAAACAAGAACCTGTAAACAGGATGAAAAAAACTTTGAAAGTTAAAAACCAGAGAAAAGGAAACAGCCCGGATACGGGCATAAAATAACAGGCGGATACGCCGGAAACCAAGCCCTCGGCGCTTGAGAGCGAAATACACCCATCGCGCAGATCTGAAGATCTGCACTCTGTGTATTTCGCGACTGCGTCGGGCCGGGACGCCCCGCAGGGCGGATCAGAACCGAAAGACCGGTTCATTTCTGACGTACCACCGCCGGAAAGGAGATGTATGGCAAATGGAAAGAATTGTTTTATCCAGACGGTCAAACTGCCTCACGTCCGGGGCAGGGTACGTTATATCTCGGATCCAAAGCGGCAGGAAAATCTGTATGCTGCCTATACCAGTGCGGATCCGAAATTCTGGCAGTATCTGTCAAAGGAGAATCAGGCGGATTTTGCCAGAAGCGGAACGGAAGGAAAATGTATTGAGGCCAGGGAACTGATCATCATGCTGCCGCCTGGCCTGATCCATTATGATCATGACACGCTGCTGAAATATTTTACTGCGAAATTTGTGGAACGGTACGGTGTGGCTGTGGCAAGCGCCCTTCACCACAATAAACGGAAAACCAATCTTCATATCCATCTTATTTTTTCAGAGAGAAAAGCTTATGATGAGCCGGTGGAGAAGATCGCTTCAAGAAATATGTTTTACGATGAAACAGGGAAACATGTTCGGACAAAGAAAGAAATCCTGGATGAAAATGGAGAAATCCGTTCCGGCTGCAGGATCATCAAAAAAGGGGAGGTTTATGAAAAACATTTCTTCCAGCCTAAGAATCCGGAATTCAAGTCAAAAAAATTTACAGAGGATATGAAATATTTCTATACGGATCTGATCAATGAACTGGTGCAGGATCCGGCAGAGAAACTGAAGGTGTTTGATAAGAACAGTCCGTATCTTCCCACCAGAAAGGTCGGGAAGAATAATCCGAAAGCAGAGGAGATACGGATCGATAATTATCTCCGGCAGGAGTGGAACAACATGGTAGACCGGGCGATAGTGGAAGGTGTGACCGAAGAGGAACTGCGCTTTGCAAAGAAAAAAGAGATCTCAGATCCGGCGGCAGAATCCATCCGAAGGTCAGGGTGGAAACCGGAGATTTTCCGGACAATCCTGCAAAAGGCGATTGGAAAGCTGCGAGGCTTTATCCAATATATCAAAGAACTCCGGAATGCAGAATATGACGAGAATGGACAGCCAATATTTCACCGTGACCTGAAATTTGATGTGACGCCGGCGCCGCTGCCGGAGATTGTAAAAGGGAAAAGACCATCTTCAGCAGCACAGGAAGCAGAAGTAATGAGGCTGGATAACATTCTGCAAAAGATGAAGAAAGCAGAGCAGAGGATCTATGCTGTCGAGAAAGTTCTGATCCGGCTGGAGAAAGAACGGCAGAATATTGACGGGAAATGGTTTCACGGAAAAGAAAAGAAGGAGCTGGATCAGAAGATTGCCGGAAAACAGCAGGAACTGAAAAAAGCGAAGGCTACACTCGCCGGAATACCTGGACTGCATGGATATGAAAATGCACTGGCAGTGAAAAAAGCATATACAGCTGCAACGAAGGAACTGGAAGAAATCCGCAACAGGCAGAAAGAATGGGATCAGAAAAGTGTTCCGGAAAAACAGTATCTGGTGATCCGAAGTAATAAGCCGGAACAGAGGGCAGAGCGGCAAAGTGTACTGGAGCAGCTGGATAAAAGGAAAAGGGAGATGGAAAAGAGGCAGCGAACAAAGAAACGGGGATATGACAGAGATTGTCTGTAAAAAAATAGCAGTTGAAATAGAACGGATGTTCTGATAAAATCAAATCAGGCACTGCCAGAGAACGGTAGGCGGTTAGTCCTTCGGCAGAGGGACTGAACCCTCTGATTACATAGAAATCTCTGCAAAGAGAAATCTTGGAAAGGAGGGCAAACTTATGAGTGATTTCGAAATGCTCTCCATCGTTTTGATGATACTTGGTATTGTCGTTACGATCTTGATAGCGTATATAGATCACACAAAAAAGTAACCGCCCCTCAGCCAAAAGTGTGCGGTTACTTTTTTGTAACTAATTTATTTTTGGACTAACCGCTTATCGGTAGTGCCTGTTTCTATACTTATATTAGCAAAGTGAGGAGCGGATGTCAAATTGTTTAAATTAGACCGCTGAAGAATTCGGAAATTTCCGAGTTAAAAATTTTGCTGAGCGCAACAAGTTCGCTGATTTTGATATTCATTCGGTTGGTTTCAATTTTGGCATAGGTGCTTTTGGATATTTCAATTCCCATGAGCTGAAGGCGGGCGATTACCTGATCCTGCGTCATATTTGAAGCTTTTCTTAATCGTTGGATATTATGGCCGATATCCATATCCGGTCTGAGTTTCTGCATATCTGTATAACTCCTGAAAATTCGTAATAAAGAAATATATCTTGATTGTATGCAGTATTGAGATTATAATGTTTCGTAATAGGGAAATGTTTCGTAATAGAGAAAGGATGGGCAGAATATGTATGTAGATAAAATATTTGAGAGAGCAACAATCAGGGGAGTTGCGGATTATCTTCTGTTTGGCCTGGGACCGGATGAAGATGACAGGAGTTATGAGGAACGGCTGGATGAGATTTATATGAGATTTGAAAAGACTGTGGGAAAGTATGATGAAAACCCGACTTCAGAATTGCTGGATCTGTGTAATGAACTCAGCAGCGAGACGGCCAGCGTGTATATGGAGATTGGACTGCAGGCAGGAATATTGCTGATGGTGGATATGGTTAGGAATATAGAAAGAAAGATAACACCGGAAAAGAAAATAGTATAAGTGTTACTATAAATTGGCTATCTGATATGATAAGATAATAATAAGAATTAGAATTTGCAAAAAGGCAAATATAGAAGGAGGATGTAAGTATATGAAAAAGAAATTATTAGTTTCGGCACTTTTGTTTGCGATGGGGGCTAGTGTATTGACCGGATGTGGCGGAGGAGAAAAACAAGAAGAACCTGAAGAAATTGTTTATCTTGAGGAATCAGAAATCGATAGTCTTTTTACAAATCCAGAAGAATATGTCGGCAAATATGTAAAATTAAGCGGGCAATTACTGGATGCACCGGAAACAGACGGAGAGACGACGGCAATTCAAGCATGGCATGACGTTGAAAATTATACGCAAAATTTTATTGCTCATACTGATGCAGCAGATGGAATTCAGAATCAGGATTATGTTTGGGTTGACGGTAAGATTGATGGAACATTTTCTGGAGAAAATGCTTTTGGTGGCAGTGTTGAGTGTCCGCTTATTGTTGATGCAACAGTAACAAAAGGATCTTATATGGAGATTGTTGTTCCTGCAATAGCGGAAATAAGTCCTGCGGTTAGTCAAGATCAAAATGGAATAGTAGTAACGGTAGATAAAGTGGAATATGCTGAAGATGAAACAAGAGTGTATGTTACGATTAATAATGGAACAGATTACAATTTTTCATGTGGAACATATTCGGCCAAGTTACTTATAGATGGAAAACAAATGGATCAGGATACTATGAGTCAGACACTTTATAACAGTCCTGAACTTTCAGAGCTGTCTTATGAAGTTATGGCTGGAACAAGTTCTTCAGGAACGCTCATTTTCCCGGCAATCGAACAGGGAGTTGCTTTCCAGTTTATATTACCGGATGCATATAGTGATAATTATGATTTGATGTTTACAAATTATATGATTGATGTTCCTGCACAATAAGGACTGGGAGATGAAATGAATAAAAAGAAAATAACCATCGCTGTTGTTTTAGTAATAATAGTAGCTGGCATCTCAGGCATTCTGTTTTATATGTGTTATCATAGATGGGACAACGCCACTTGTACTACGGCTAAAACGTGTAGTATATGTGGCAAAACGGAAGGCGAACCATTAGGGCATAAATGGACAGAAGCGACATGTGAAGAACCGCAAATATGTAGTGCTTGCGGGGAGGCGAAAGGGACAGCCTTAGGACACAAATGGGAAGAAGCTACTTGTGAAATGCCTAAAATATGTAGCGTATGTGGTAAAACGCAAGGGGAAGCTTTAGGACATGTTTTAGAAGAGTATACAGTAGTAAAAGAAGCCACATGTAGTGAACAAGGAGAAAAAGCAGCTGTTTGTTCACGATGCCAGAAGACTATAGTGGAAACTATTGATAAAGTAGAACATACTCCGGGAGAATGGGAAGTAAAAGAAGATTATAGTATTTCAGCACAAGCAATTATAACTCCTGGAAAGCAGATTAAAAAATGTACTGTTTGCAACAAAGAATTAGAATCGAAAGAATATACGGTAGAACTATCAACCAGTCAGAGAAATGCGGTTCTAAAAGCGTATCAAGAAATACAAAATTGGCATTGCGGACGTGATTTTTTAATCAATGATGTGTTGGTTGGATTTGATGGATATTCGATAGAAGATGCCACGTTTGCTGTGGATCATATAGATGTTGATTGGGACTATCAGGCTATTCTTTACGCAAAAGAGAATGGCGTTGGAGAATCGGAAAGCCAAATAACAGAGATGATGCAGTATTACGGTTTTAATCAGGATCAAATTGCTAAAGCATTAAAGGAAATTGGGTATTAGCTTTATAATCAATATTATTTTTATAAAATCCAAAGATTACATGTTGCTTTGGAAAGATATGTTCTAAGTATAAGGAGGAAAGTGGTATGCCAGATGTGTGTCCAGAATGCGGTGGAGATATCATTATAACTGAAGATTGGGATGAAGGTGTATGCTATTATGAATGTACAGATTGTGACTATTCAGAATATGCATATGATATTGATGAAAATTATGTTCCAGAAGGTTGTGCGGCATGTGGAGGTCCATATCCTCAGTGTAAAACAAGTTGCAAAATATTTGATGATTAATAGGTTATGTGATTATCGTTGTATATAGAAAATAAAAGAGAAAGCGTAGGGGTGAAAAATGAGCTTTTTTGAAAGTTTATTGGATGCTTTGTCTAATAAGGATTATTCTGATGGAGTTAAATGCCCGGTATGTAATGCATGCGCCTACTGGGATGAAGATGAAGCGCTTTGGGTTTGTTCTTCGTGTGGATACGAAATTCATGGCGACCAGTTGCAGTTAGATAAACATGGGAATGTTGAAAAAACATTAGAGATTGACTGGTACTGTGATGAGTGCGGTGCATATTTAAACGATCAATTGAATTTTAATCCATATGATAATGAATGGACATGTACAGAATGTGGATATGTTAATGACATTACCAAGGATAATGTTTGGTAAGGAATAGGAGCGATAATTATATATGGATAAAAGAGATGTTGAAGAATTTATTGAAGAGATGGAAGAAATAGGTGACGTGTGGCAGGAAGAAGATGTTGAGCGAGTTTATGGAGAATACACTCTAGCAGAGGCATTGGCTGATAGGAAAGCATCAATAGGAATTTTTGGAGATATTATTTCTAAAGTGTTAAACCGGTAACAGGGGATTTGTGAAGAATGAAACGGGTTGAAAGAAACTAATTAGAGAGGTGTCCTCAATCGCATTCAGTCTTCGACGGTTTGTAACGCATCTGCAACAAATCCCTGTAGAATCCCCGTATTTCCGCCATTTTCGGTTACCCAAACGTTAATCGGATACAACAATATACGATTCAGATGCCGCAAGGCGCTGCATGGCCTCCCAGGACAGTTGTTCTGGGAGGTCTTTTTTCTTTCCACTAAAGATACATTTCAAAGGCTGTCAGATACCTGCTGGACAGGGATTTTCTTATATTTCTAATGGAATATGTTTTTTCATCACTGTGAGTGTTTTACCCACAAATATCGCAGAAAGGATCGTTGCAATTCCAAACCCTTTTAAATCATGCAGGAAAGCAATTCCTAATATAACAGATATGATTACCATAAAAATATCATAGTAGATTTTAATTGTTCCAATATTTATATTTAGCAGGCGCGCAAGTATATTCACAGTTCCATCCGGCGGATTTTGTACTAACTTCATTGAGAGCATAAGATGCATTCCAAGTGCAGTACATACAATGCTCATAATCATTAGAAATATTTTAAATATCATATCTTCAGCATTAAAACTCATAATATTTTTGAAAAAATCAATGATAATGCCAAATAAAAATGCCACTGGTATTTGCAGTAATACCTTAGCGTTGATTAACTTTTTTTCAAGAATGTATTGAATCATACTATTGCAAAAGTGAAACAGCATCGTCAGCGTTCCAAATGTTAATGGGGTCAGATACCCCAACACATATGGAACACTGCTGATCGGCGATACTCCAAGTTCGCATTTCACGCACAATACAATCCCTAATGATACAGATATTACTCCTATTATATAAATGCCTAATCGATATATCAAATTTTTCATATTTTCATACCTTCTTCTTGTAGTTATCTGCATTCCGGCAAAGGTGGGCTTTGTTATTTTATTTCCTGTTTATTTTGAAATACTTTTCCAAATAACCAATGTGTAAATGGTGCTGTGGCAAACATATTCCAGAAAAAGGCCATTGGGAAATTTTTTAAGGTTGTTCCTATCCAAATTGCTGGCAACTGAGAAAGCGGGGCGTTGGCAAAAATAATATTGAAAAGAACAGACGCTACCAGACTCATAGTTGGGCACATAACTGCAATCGTTCCAGCTTGACGAAGCAACTGACAGATGTAAGGATTATCTTGTTCTGGATTGTAATGTTTTGAAGCGATTGCACTTCCAATTCGGTTCCCCCATAAATTTGAAAACAGAATAACAAATAATCCCATATAAACTGCTTCTTTTAGTGCGTCTAAAAAAACAGCATTTGTCATATTACTTAAACCGCCGACAGTTAAGTTTACTCCCTCTTTTATGGCGATATTATAAACTTCCATTCCATAAGCCATTGCATATGACATAATAATTCCGAAAATAAATCCCTGAAATTTATTTTTTGGCATACTCCACTTCTCCTCCTAATAACAAAAATAACGTGTAGCTTTCTTTGCAACTGGGATTACGCATGAAAGCTACACGTTGTGTAATAATTATACAAAATTATTCTCTGAATTTCAAAGGACATTTTAATCAAAATTTATTCTTTGCTTCACTTTATCTGTAGAGAGGCCGGATTTAAAGAAAAGGGTTGACGAAAATATTCTATTGTATTGTTTAAAAGGTGGAAAAGAGTTGGAAATAACACTTGAAACAGAACGTGTGTTCTGATAAAATAAAGCCAGGCACTGCCAGAGAACGGTAGGCGGTTAGTCCTTCGACAGAGGGACTGAACCCTCTGATTACATAGAAATCTCTGCAAAGAGAAATCTTGGAAAGGAGGGCGAACTTATGAGTGACTTCGAAATGCTCTCCATCGTTTTGATGATACTTGGTATTGTCGTTACGATCTTAATAGCATACATAGATCACATGAAAAAGTAACCGCCCCTCAGCCAAAGTGTGCGGTTACTTTTCGTAACTAACATGAATTTGGACTAACCGCTTATCGGTAGTGCCTATTTCTATGTTTATATTAGCAAAGTGAGGAGAGAATGTCAAATTTTTTAAATCAGATGATGAAGTAAACAAATTGTCAGTTGAAATGAAAAGGCTACTTTTATAAAATAGCATGCTTTACGGCTGTGAAATCCAATGTCCCTTTTTTGTTCCACAAGTCTTGGTATAGTAGTTGTGTAAAAGAAAAATGCTACTTACGAAGAAAAGGAAGGAGATGGATCATTTCACAGATGATTCAGTATTGACGTTCGCTTTGGCAGAGTGGGCCTTAGAATATGGAAAAGTTCCTTTAGGAGATTGTGATACAGTGGCTGCTATGGCAGGGGGGATTGCTTTTGCATACTATAAAAAAATCCCGGAAGAAATTTTAACTCATTGTTTGGACTGCCTGGATGAAAGACTATTGAATATATATTACAAGTTTAAAGAGGTATATATTGATTAACACGTAAGAAGTTTATAAAACTGCATCACAGTACCTCCGATCTGCTGCTGTGTGATGTTTAGTCTTTACTTGTTTACTTTTGGAGAATACAATGCAGTAATAAATGAAAGAGGAGATTGACAGGAAGAGAAAGATGAGTGTTTTTAAGAAATTGTACAATATCACATTGGAAGAATACCTGACTCTTTTTGAACAGATGAAACAGGCAGCCCTCTGTGATATGGATTTGTTTTCGGAAAAAGAAAAGTATACAGGAGATATTCAGCCGGGTTCATTCTTAGGCGTAAGGCTCCGATACCGGGACGATGAGGACTGTCTGTATGCCGACTGTTCATCGCTGGGACCGCAGCCGTTTACCAGGCTGCACCCGTATCTCTGGCGATTTATGAAGGAAGAGTCGGAAGAACTCCTGAGCGACCAGGATTTTGATGAACCGGCGGAAAATAAGTTTTACTGGGAAGTAACAAAATATATTCGTTGTAGGGAATGCTTTTACAGGCAGTATGCAGTGACGTTTTCTCTGAGACTGGAATTGCTGGGAGTTGAAGCATATCCGTATGAGTTTGAATACAGGTCATTTCAGGATTCAAAATATGTGGAATACTTTACGGAGGAACAGAAGTTTATCCTAGGACATGCGGGGCAGCTAAAAGAGCCGGTGAATGTCATCCTGCCCTATCATCCGGGAGATATCCTGTATGTGGATGCGAATCCATTCGGGAAACCATTTTATGCAGTATATTGTGCAGAGACGATATCAGATAGAGAGCATTTTGAATGGACGAAAAAGGAGTATGGATTTTATAAGCGGGAACACCCGTGCCTTTATATTTCAGAAGACAGACAAGGTCCGGACATCATGAATCTGTGCGGATGGTTTACGGATTATATACCGTTTCCCTATGCTCCGCTTGACCGGATTAAAGTAGTGGATGCGTGTGATGATCCGTCTCTTCTAAAGGGTTCGGCGATGTTAAAAGAGGATCCGGCTGTTTTTCGGAAATGGATTAAATGGAAAGAAGAGTAAGCACCTCATTGTAGAAATCCAGCACGAGTTTTTCTGCATAAAAGACGCTGCTGGTCTTCCAGGCATTGATCTGATCCGTTAAATAGCGGACGATGTATTTTTCAAACAGGTCGGTTGAATATTCATAAGTATAAGTGTCTGTGCGGCTCTCGTTTTGCAAAGTTGCCTTCAAAGTGGAGAAATCTGCGCCAAAATATTCGAATGACAGGAAGAACCGGCCATATTTTGTGTTGAATCTGGCAGTCAGTTTATAATTCATCCAATCTGTATCGGTCAGAGTCAGTTCGCTGTAAAGGCGGTCATAGCCATATTTATTTTCATAGCGCATGTCTTTTGAAGTCAGTTTCGGAAGTTTCATAATTACATCCTCGCTTTCATTTATCTGTGATTAGAGTATAAAAATTCTAATGCACCAAAAAGGGTGCATAAACTGTATTATTCTATGAGCAGAAAATAACCAGATGAAATGATATGTAAGGAGAACGATTATGGAATTTAAGTTTGATAATTCTGAGAAATTGTTATTCGAGTATTTCGATGAGTTGTTTGACCAGTATCTGCATCGGAAACAGAGAGAGCAGGTAGAAAGTTTTCTGATGCGGCTCCGTTATGAAGAAGAGAAGGACCTTCTCCATGAAAAGATCGTTACATATCCCGAATATGTACAGCAGTTATGGTTTGGAGCTTATCTTGGGAAAATTTTCAAAGAAAAAGGGCGGATGTTCCGGATCGGGGTAAGGCAGTGTCCGTTTCTCTTATATCTTCTCCATCTTGCCTCTTATGATGTCTTTGAACAGGAAGGGCTGGAGAAACCTTATCTTTGCAGACAGACGGAAATCGGGATCTATCATTTTATGACAGAAGAGAACTGGTATGATCTTGTGAAAAATGAAGCAGATCTGGACGGCTTTTTCGCAGGGACAGGTTTTCAGTATCTGTGGATCGGCGATGAAAAGGAACGGAAGCCTTGTGGACTGACGATCCTCCCGATAGAAGAGGATCTTCGGAAGTACAGTTTCTGGGAAATGGACAGGTTGCCGGACGGGACGATCTGTTTCAAAGACGAATTTATCCCGGAATTTGTCCGGAAATCAAGACAAGCGAAACGATACTGGGTGTCAATCAATATCTGCCGGCTGTCAATAGAAGAAGAACTGCTGATCAGGAAGCATAAACCGCAGACAGAAAAAGAGATGAAAGACGTTATAGCGATGGCGTGGAAGGGGAGTTCCAAATGGCAGATACTGGAGAGATTTTACCAGCTGGAACATTTAAAGCTTTTGCCGTGTGTGATATGATGGGAGCAGGTAAATATTTGCGAAAAAACACACCAAATAAAAAGGAGAAACAGAGGATGATTGTTTATGAGTATGTGATGACAAGTGACAGTGGCTTTGCACCAAATCCATTTTACGGGGCATGTACATTGGCATGCTGTAAACCGAAGATAAGAAAAGGTGTTGCCAATGAGATATTTGGCGAAATATTTGGAAAAATAAAGAAAACACTTGCACCAAATGAGCGTTTGACTAAAAAGAAAAAAGAAGAAATATTAAAAGACTTAAAAGACTTAGGTTTAGAAGCAACGGAAGAAGAAACGGAAACTTTTGACAGCCGGATTAAAGACTTGTTTTTGTGCGGGAATGAGAGATTGTTAAAAAAATATATTAAATGCCAATCAAAGGAGGCGTTCATTAAGAATCATAATATCTATATTATAGGACTTGCAGGCAAACAATTAAAAGAAAAACTTGGGAAAGCGGGAGAAGATAAAAATCCGATGGTTTTCGTCATGCGCGTCACTGATATGTTGACGTATGATCAATATTATCATGATGATAAGTATAAGGAGAAGATACCGCATGGATTTAATGTAGTCGACGCGAATGGTAATACCAGTATTAACTGGTGCGGTGATAATATCTATAAAAGTGTAGAAGGTCAGAATGCTGTTGCAGGAGAACTGGCAGTAAAAACGGCATTTCATCATGAAAATGGATGCGTGGAAGAAAATAAAGTACATGATCTAGCTGGGGAATATGTACTGGTATCTGATGCGGGAAACTTTATCTATTATGGGAAAAAAGCAGGCGAAGCACCAGATGTTGGGGAAGCATATAAATATGTCGGGCATAAAAAAATTAATTTTATTGATAAGTCAGGCGATAACGAGGCATTAAGAAAATTCCTTTGCGGTTTTGATAAGATTGAGAGAAAGGGTGTTATCGCACCGCCGATCAACAGCATGATTAGAATGGAGGATATCAGATGAAGATTATAATTTCCAGAAAAGGATTTGATAATGCGAACGGGAAATGTGCCAGCCCGATTCTTCCTGACGGGGATATGGTATCTATGCCAATCCCGACGGATGAAAGCAGCGGTCTCAAATTTGAGGAAATCTTCTATCAGGGACGGACTTATGCCCAAATGTGGAAAGAATTGAGTGAAAAAGCATATCATCTGTATCCTTCTGGGTTTTGTCATCTGGATCCGGACATCCGGGAAGATGTCAGAAGCGAAAAGATACCTGGTTGGAAACCTGCGTTCGGGCAGACGGGAGCGGCACAAGGCTATCTGCAGGGACAGAATGTTGATGTTGGTGATATTTTCCTTTTTTTTGGAACATTTCATCAGACAGAAGAAAAGGATGGGAAACTGTCATATTGCCGGGGGCGACGTGGGAAGAATGTGGATTTTTATGTGAAATTAGATTTACATATTATATATGGCTATCTGCAGGTGGGAGAGATTATTACAGATCCAGGCAGAATAAAAAGAGAATATCCATGGCATCCTCACAGTCGCTTTAGTGACAAGAATAATGTCCTTTATATTCCTGCGGACAAGCTGATCATAAATGGTGAAGATCAGGGAGTAAAGGGGTATGGTGTTTTAAATTATGACAAGAAAAGAGTGTTGACAAAAGAAGGACGTTCAAAAGGCAATTGGATAAAAAGAGTATTTTACATGCCAGAAAATGTTGCGGGAAATCGCAAGAATTCTTCTAAATCCGAAGATGCGCTATATTATGCGGGGATATGGCAGGAGATTGTATTAAAAGATACAACGGAAGAGTTGATTGACTGGGTAAAGGAACTGATATTGTCATAAAGAGGAAATAATATGTACGGAAAGCAGCCTAAGAAACTATTGATCATGAATATCCTGGATATTCTGAAGAGATATACCGATGAAGATCACCGCCTCAGCCAGAAAGAGATCGTGGAGATCCTGGACCGTGAGTATGATATGAAGGTGGAGCGGAAAGCCGTGAAGAGAAATCTTCTGAATCTGATTGATTACGGGTATCATGTGGAATACAGCGAGTCTGTCAGGGTAAACAGAAGAGGTGAGGAAGAGACGGTTTATTCAGACTGGTATCTGGAACGGGATTTCACAGATGCTGAACTCCGTCTGCTGATCGACAGCCTGCTCTTTTCCAGACACATTCCATACAGTCAGTGCAAAACGCTGATCGAGAAACTGGAGAATCTGTCCAACCGGTATTTCAAATCCAGAGTAAAACATATCCAGACCATGCCGGATAATGAACTCCCCAATAAGCAGCTTTTCTATACGATAGAAATACTGGATCGGGCGATCAGCAAGGGGAAGCAGGTTTCATTCCAGTATAATGAATACTATACGGACGGGCAGCTTCATGCAAGGAAAGACGATTCCGGCCATGTCAGGACCTATATTATTAATCCATATCAGATCGCAGCGGTAAATGGGCGGTATTATCTGATCTGCAACAATGATAAATACGATGGTGTATCCAATTACCGGGTGGATCGTATTACTGATATCTGTCTTCTGGATACGCCAGCCAAACCGATGAAAAAAGTTAAGGGTCTGGAAAACGGGCTGAACCTTCCGAAACACATGGCGGAACATGTCTATATGTTTACCGGTGAGAGCGTACCAGTGACATTTCGCGCAAAGAAATATCTCCTGACCGATCTCTTTGACTGGTTTGGTAAAGAAATGCAGTTCCTGAATGAGACGGAAGATGAAGTGACGGTGCGGGTAACTGTCAACCAGGACGCCATGCAGAAGTGGGCGCTTCAGTATGCGCTTCATGTAACGGTGGTTAAGCCGGAGAGTCTGGTAAAAAAGATACGAGAAGATATCAGAAATGCTGCGAATAACTATCAAGTATAAAGTAAGCGTGGGAAAACACATTTAATCCGATTAGAAAGGTCCCTCTTGGTTCTAAATTTTGACATAGGACCAGAGTGAATGTGGTATAATAAGTGCATTTGTGCATAATTAATGGATGGAAATGCGCCGATGTTTACGGGATTCCGGGGCAGAATTGAAATATTGTCTCGGGGACACTTGCCGCCGAAGCAGACAGTTGAAAGCTTGTTAGAGACAAAGGTGTATGCACCAGTTGGCAATGAAAATGTACCAGTTCAGGATGAAAATGCACCAGTCGGGGATGAAAATGTACCAGATAATGAGGACAAGCCAAACAGTAGTAAACAGAAGTATATTACAATAAAATAGCAAGTGATAAAGTGCTTGAGGATAATAAGAGAGATGTATTCAGTCGTGTTCAGCCTTCTACGGTTTGTAACGCGTCTGCAACAAATCCCAGCTGAATCCCCGTATTTCCGCCATTTTCGGTTCTCAAAACGTTAATTTCACGTTTACGAAGAATATCAGAAGAATTTTTATCCCGGAAGTCTCGGCTTCCGGGATTTTTCTAAAACAAATCACAAAGCAAATCTTAGTATTCGAACATATTCAAAGGCAAAAATCAGCCAAAACAATTCCAAATGAAACTGCTTGTACGGTTATATATATGAAATTTTTTATCTTGTCCGTGGCAATCGGAAACGAATTCGGCTCCATGAGATAAATATCTATTTTTAACCGTATGATTTAGAGCATGCATCGGTTATTTTAAAGAAAAATGAAATTGCAACCGTAGTAAGCAGAGAAAAAGTACGGTTATATTTCCAGGAAAATAAGTTACATCCGTACAGTATCATGAAAAACTGCGGTTACAATTTTAGGAAACTAGTTTTTCAACCGTATGACATAACAAAAAGCTACAGTTGTATTTGACAAAAATGAAATTACAACCGTATGGCGCGATTTGGACTACAGCTAGTTCAGCAAAAAAGTTTGTATTAACCGTACGGTTTCTAAAATAAGACAGCATTGTCGTGATTCAAACGATACTATGCAGAAATGGAAGGGGAAATGATATGACAGGTATCAAAGAAATGCTGCTGAAGGAACAGGACAGATTAGAAAAGATTCTTTCCAAAACGAGGAAACAAGTAAAAGATGCTCCGCCGGGATCCTTACGCCTGTCTAAAAGCAGTGGGTGGATTCAATATTATCACTGCATGCCGGGAGAAAAGAGAAATGGAGCATATATTCCGAAAGCCGATGAGGAACTGCCGCAAAAACTTGCTCAGAAAGCATATGATGAAAAAGTGTTGAAACTTGCCGAGAAGAGACTGGGCCAGCTAAAAAGGATCACAAAAGATTATGAGGATGATGAAATAGAAAACCTATTCATGAAGGAACATCCTGAAAGAAGAAAATTGATTTGTCCGGTGGAGCCATCATGGGATCAGCAGATACAAGAATGGGAATCCGGAGAATATAAGCGGAAAGAATTCCGTGAGGGTACACCTGTAATCATGACTGACAAAGGGGAGAGGGTGCGGTCGAAATCAGAGAAGATTCTGGCCGATTATTTCTACAGAAAAGGAATTCCGTATAAATATGAGTGTCCGCTCTATCTCAATGGTTTTGGCACTGTTTATCCCGATTTTACATTCCTGTCTAAAAAGACCGGAAAGGAAATTTACTGGGAGCATGATGGGAAAATGGACAGCCCGGAATACGCTGAAAATGCGGTCAGAAAAATCAACGCATACGAAGAAAATGACATTTACCCGGGCGAAAGACTGATCCTCACATTTGAGACAGGGAAAACAGTTCTGAATACAAAACGAATCGAAGAGCTCGTCGCCAGATATCTCATCTAAACTATAAAACAATCACAATCCTGTGATTTTTCCCTTGAAGAAAGCCAAAACTACCAAAATATGATACGATGGAACAAGAAAGATGGGAGGGAAAAGGATGCAGACATTATTGATTGTAGAAGATGATTTTGATTTGAATCATGCCATCTGCCTGGTGTTGGAAAAAGAGGGATATCGCGTTTTTTCAGCGTCATCCGTGGAAAGTGCCAAAGAGATCTGCCGGAAGGAAGAACTCCAGCTGATCATTCTGGATGTCAATCTGCCGGACGGGAACGGATTTTCTTTCTGCGACTGGGTAAACCACGAGAAAAAAACTCCGGTGATGTTTCTGACTGCCAGAGATCTGGAGGAGGACGCTCTGGCCGGATATGACATGGGAGCCGTGGATTATGTGACGAAGCCGTTTTCCATGAAAATTCTTTTGAAAAAAATCAGTATTATCCTGAAACATATGATTCCGGATGATTCGAAAGAGTACGATGATGGATGGCTGAAAGTGGATATCGATGGTGCAAAAGTCTTTGCGGGAGAGGAAGAATGTCTTCTTACACCGACAGAATTCCGGCTTCTGCGCCAGTTTTTGATGAACAGAAAGCAACTGCTCACCTATGATGTGCTGCTGGAACGATTGTGGGACAGTGGAAATCAGTTTGTCGATAAGCATGCGCTGGCGGTCAATATCAACAGGCTGCGAGGGAAAATCGAGGATGAAGAGCACAAATATATTTCAAACGTATACGGGATGGGATATCAATGGATTGGAGCATAATACTGGCAGGCCTGATGACAGCGGCAGTGCTTGTTCTTGGGCTTAAATATATCAAATTAAAAAAGGATGTACTGACTTTTGAAGGGAAGCTGGAACGAAATATGGATGCGCTTCTGTCGGGGAGAGAGCCGGATACGACAGAAGAAGTGGAAGATACCTTGTTTGGAAAATGCAGTGTCAGAATGAACCAGATTGGACGGATCTGGAAGCAGAAAGAGGAAGAAAACCGGGCAAGCAGGGAAGAACTGAAAAGCCTGATTTCCGATATTTCCCATCAGACGCGAACCCCGCTTTCTAATATGAAGGCATACCTTTCGCTTCTGCGGGAAGAGACGCAGCCGGACCGTCAGGAAGAATTCCTGAACAGCTTGGACAAGCAGGCGGATAAGCTGGAATTTCTTCTCCAAAGCATGGTGAAAATGTCCCGGCTGGAGACGGGGCTGATTCAGGTGCAGATGAAAACTTCTGATTTGTGCACTACAATCCGGAAGGCGATTGAAGAGATTGTGCCGGCGGCTGCGGGAAAACAGATCGCGCTTTATGTAGAGTGCCCGGACAGACTGTGGCTTCTTCATGATAGTAAATGGACGGAAGAAGCGATATTTAATGTCCTGGATAATGCTGTGAAATATACGCAGCGAGGCGGGGAGATTCATATCAGTGTGACCAGACAGGAGATTTTTACAAAAATCAGTATTCAGGATAATGGAAAAGGCATTGCACTGGAACGACAGGCGGAGATTTTTAAACGCTTTTACCGGGAACCGGAGGTGCACGAAGAGCCTGGAATCGGAATCGGCCTCTATCTCATAAGAAAGATTCTGGAACTTCAGAACGGATACATCGAAGTCCGATCCCAAGAAGGCGAGGGATCTGTTTTCTGCCTTTATCTTCCGGAAAGTCCGGAGCAGAATGTGGAAAATCACAAAACCGAGAATATTGCGGAATGAGACAGGTTTGTGATTTTTGACAGATATCCTTTAATTGTAGATAAAAATGACAGCAGAAAGTGAGGAGGGTATCTATGAATCAATGGATGGTAGAAGCAAAAGGTTTGAAAAAGTATTACAGGCTGGGGGAACATATTGTTAAGGCGCTGGACGGTGTGGATTTTACAGTAAAAGAGCAGGAATTTGTGGCGATTGTCGGGAAATCGGGCAGCGGGAAAAGCACACTTCTTCACATGCTGGGCGGATTGGACACTCCTACGGAAGGAAGCGTCTGCATAGACGGGAAAAATCTGGCCGGAATGAATAAGGAACAGTTGACGGTATTCCGGCGCAGAAAGGTCGGATTTGTTTTTCAGAATTATAATCTGGTGCAGGACTTGAATGTATACGAAAATATTGTACTGCCGATTGAACTGGACGGGCGCCCGGTGGACAAAAGATTTATGGAAGAGATGTTGGATCTTCTCAAGCTTCAGGAAAAGAAAGAAGCACTTCCGAGCAATCTGTCCGGCGGCCAGCAGCAAAGAGTCGCCATTGCGCGGGCGCTTGCATCAAAACCGCGGATTCTTCTTGCCGATGAACCGACCGGAAATCTGGACAGCGCATCCGGCCATGACGTGCTGGGGCTTCTGAAAGTGGCTGCAAGACAGTTCCGGCAGACCGTGATTTTGATTACCCACGATATGGACATTGCCCAGATGGCGGACCGGATTGTCCATATCGAAGATGGAAAAATCGTGAAAGAAAGGGGCTTTCACGATGAAAAATAATAATAGGCAGATCATTTCCAGACTGGCAAAAAGTGCGCTCGTAAAAAACAAAAGAAAAACGCTTACAATGTTTTTCGCTGTTTTATTGTCCGCCTTTCTTCTTTTCAGCGTGCTGACAGTCGGAGTGACTTATTTTAAAATGCAGAGGATCCAGAATATCCGAATGAACGGAGCTGAGTTTGATGCGATTATGTATGGAGTGACGGAAGAGCAGCAAGAATTCTGCGACGAAAACGAAGATATTCTACGGACCGGAATCTGCGCGGTGTCGGGATATGTAGAGGCGACAGACAAGGACAATACCCCAAACGTCGGACTGATGTGGGCGGATCCGACGTTCTGGGACACCATGATGAAACCGGCCCGGACGTCTGTAGAGGGAGAGTATCCGAAACAGGAAAATGAAATCATGGTGACGGAGAAGGCACTGGAAGAATGTGGCTATGGCAATCTCGATATCGGTGATACATTTCGAATGACGGTCGGAACGCCAAAAGGATCGTTTGAAAAAGAGTTCCGTATTTCCGGAAAATGGAGCGGCTACGGGGAGAAAAAGGTATTTTATGTCTCACAAAGTTTTTATGAAGCGTCCGGCTATCAGGTTTCGGATGTTGCCTCCGGCCGGTTTTATATGGATATCCGGCAGAAACTGATGACGGAAAAAGAGCAGAATGCTCTGATTGAGGATATGAATCTTGGAAAGCAGCAGAGAATGTTCTTTTCAGAGGATATGAGCTTTTCGATCTCTATTGTGACGGGCATGATGGGACTGGCTGCCATGATCTGTCTGTGTGCCTATCTTCTGATTTATAATATCATGTATCTGTCAGTGGCAGGAAATACAAGGTATTACGGACTTCTTCAGACGATTGGAATGACAGAACGTCAGATTTACAGCATGATTTACCGGCAGATGGCGGTAATCGGAGGGGGCGGAGCTGCATGCGGAATCCTTCTCGCGTGTGCAGTATCCTTTTTCCTGATCCCTTTTGTGGTAGAGTCGCTGGGAATCCGGACCGGGCAGGCAGGACAGGTACAGATTTCCTTTCATCCGCTGATTTTTGCGCTTACCATTCTGATTGTGGGGATAACGGTAATGGCGGCGGGAAGGAAACCGGCAAAGATCGCGGCAGGATGTTCTCCGCTGGAAGCGATTGGCTACCGGCCGCAGAAGAACAGAAGCTATTCCGGCAAGACCGGAAGAGGAAAGGTGCTGTGGAGACTGGCAAAGAAACAAATCACGAAAGAGAAAAAGAAGACAGGAATTGTGATGGTTTCTCTTGCATCCGGGCTTTCGATATTTCTGTGTCTGGCAACTCTTTTTTCCAGTCAGGGAGCAAGAGAATATACATCCAATTCCATGGATCTGGATCTGGTTGTACAAAATGACACGATTCGGAAAGAAACACAGGAGGAAAGGAAAGCGGTTCTGGATGATTCCGCTTTGGAGAACATGAAGCAGACACAAGGTGTAAAAAATGTACATCCGGTCTTTTTTGCGGAGATCATTGTGCCATGGGAACCGGAGTTTTCCGACATGTGGATGAAAGAATTTTATGAAATGTGGATGACGATTCCTTATGAGGATGAGAAGAAAGAATATCAGGAACATCCTGAAAATTTTGGCACTTCCATGATCGGGATCGATCAGGCAGCATTTGAAAATCTGAATCAGGCGTTGGCAGAGCCGGTGGATGAAGAAGCATTTATGCGGGGCGATACCTGCATTCTGTATCGGGACGGTCTGGATTTTACAAGTTCGGATGTCGAGGGAAAAGAGGTGACCTGCGCAGAGTATTCCAATCCGGAACATACGAAGACATTTTCCATTGCAGGCCTGACGGATGACAATTACTATACGGCGCTGGTTGGATATCCGCCGACCATCATTGTCTCAGAACAGGCGCTCAAAGAATTTGCGGCAGAACCAATGCTTTTTAAGATGGGGATCTATTATGAGGAAACATATGATCAGGAGACAGAAGACAGGATTCTTGGTGAACTGGAAGAGCTTTCCGGATACAGAGATTTATCGATGGAATCCAAAATTGATCTGATGGAAACGATCCGGGAGGCACAGGGAAATATGATGCTGGTAGGAACCGGGCTTGTGTTTATTCTGGCACTGATCGGTATTATGAATTATATCAATACCTCGATCAGCAGTGTGCAGAACAGGCTGGTGGAACTGTCAGTGCTGGAAAGCATCGGAATGACTGACCGGCAGATGAAATGGATGCTGCTTCTGGAAGGATTGTTTTACGCAGCAGGATCCCTTCTGATTACCATGACTGCCGGACTTGCAGTAACCTATGGAATCTTCCAGTCCATGAATTACCGCGGCGCTCCATTCGCCGTACCGGTTTTACCGCTCGTATGCGGAATTGCAGTCGTATTTCTGATTTGTATGACAGCACCTTTTATTGCGTGGAAGAAAATGGTAAAACAACATTCCCTGATAGAACGAATTCGGGGATTTGAATAATAAGGAGATGCACAAGAGGGACAGCGGGAGTCAAAGACTCATGATGTCCCTCTCTGTCTGTCCTTTCGCTTTTCCCAATTTCTTCAATTTCTTCGATTGCATATGAGATATTATATGGAAAACGAATAAAATTTAATGATTATCATTAAATTCTGTTTCGAAATTCTGGAAGCAGGTGTATAATAGAAGCAGGAAAGAACAGGGAAGATAGGAGGGAACTACTATGAAAAATGATTTTGAACTGGATACACAGCCAAAGAAAAAACAGGATTTTCTGAAACGAATCCGGATTTGGATCGGAGTTGCCATTTTTCTAACCGGGGCAATGACAATAGCCGGTATCGACTACACGGTAGATATGCTGTTTGTAAAAGGAATCGGAAAGCAGGAAATCGCATCCTTTGCATCCGGGGAGGTTTATTATTTTGTTATACTGATAGCATTTGTCTTATTGATTAAGATTTTGATTGATGAAAAGCCGTTTTCATCAACGCTGACAAAAGGGATTCAGTTAAGTGGACTCCTGTTCGTGATCGCGTCTATTGTGATCCCAAGACTGGGAGGATATCAGAGTTCCGGGTTCGAGATCTGTTCCTACGGATCTTTCGTGCTGATTGATGGGATGTTCCTTCTGCCGGGGCTGCTCTTAATTGTTCTTGGCCGGATCATCATGGCAGGTTTTGTGATGCAGAAAGAACTGGATGAAATCTTGTAAGGAGGAAAAACATGGCAATTATATTGAGACTGGACCGTGTGATGGCCGACAGAAAGATTTCTCTAAATGAACTTTCCAATCGGGTCGGAATCTCTACAGTAAACCTGTCTAATTTAAAAACTGGGAAAGTAAAAGCAATCCGGTTTTCGACTCTGGATGCCATCTGTGAAGTGCTGGACTGTCAGCCCGGGGACATTCTGGAGTTTCAAAAAAGAACGGAGGAAGAGGCAGACAAACTGGATATTGACGATACAGGCAAAAGGGATTAACATTAACTTATCATTTAATGTTTTGTATAAAACTAAAGGAAATTGAGGTGAAAAGCATGAGGAAGGAAGCCGGCAGGGAAGAATGGAAAAAACTATATGATGTGGCGACCAGAATCAGGGAATTGAAGCCGTGGGAGGACTTTTGGGATCTGGATCTGATTTGCCTGAGAGAAGGAGAAAAGGAGGATGCAGCCTTTGTCAGCATTCTTGGAAAAGGCGGAGAATATTATGGGATTGTTGTATATGAGGGGTACAGGGATCTCAATACGTTTATGATGATGCTGAATCAGGAAGCACTCAATTTGTCAACGGAGTTTGTAATGGGAAATCAGAGCAGTCTGGCCTGCTATTGGGGAAACAGAGAAGAGCTGACGGAAAAAGAGAGAGAAATCATCAAAGATACAGGATATAAATATCGTGGGAAAAATCAGTGGCTCTATTTCCGTTCCTATAAAGAAGGCTATTATCCATATCAGCTGAATCAGGACGAAGTGCATCGGATGTGCTATTATCTGGAGCTTCTGGAAGAGGCGGTTCTTACATACCGCAGCGAGGAGGTAAATGTAAATTTCCGGGGTGGAGAAATGTATGTGTATTCCATAGATCCGGATACGGATAATCATTACTGGGGTGCGGAAGAGCTTCCGTTTGTCTCCTTTAATTACCGGAGTCTGAAGCTGAATGATGCAGAAATCATAGAGACGTTAAAAAATGTACCAAATAATCGTTACGTTCTTGAGATGGATGTGGCATATCAGGCCGCAAAAATCAATGACAAAAGCTACGACCGTCCGGGAAGTATGAGAATGGTTGTGATAGCGGAGGCCAGGACAGAGCTGATTATGAAAGCGCAGATTCTCGGGCCGGAGGAGGATCAGCTGGAATCACTGGCAAACAGCCTGATCGAGTTTATCGGACAGTTTGGCGCACCGAGAGAGATCCGTGTCAGCAATATCATTGTAGAGGCGGCGCTCGAAGAGCTTTGTGAGATTACTGATATCAAGTTGAGACGGGTGAAGCGGCTTCCGGTCATTGAAGACTTTATGAATGGTATGGGAGAACGGATGCGATAAGGATGAATGAGACAGGGTTTTATGCCCTGTCTTTTCTGAATCTCTGAGATTGTGAAAGGACAATCCGAAAAAGACAAAATATTCTGAAAATAAATATTGCAAAAGGAAATAATAAATTAATGAAGAAAATATAGATAAATATATTGACAAAACGAAATTATGGTGCTATTATATAACCATAAAATAACAGACCAGAATTGTAAGACGGACGCGAGCCGTAAACATTCAGTTGTTATTTCCTTTCAACACAGGTGTTGGACGTTCCGAGAAAAATACAGGCGCTGAGTATCGGGACATCAAGTTTATGAAAGAGAGGTACAGACCACCAAAAACGTAAACTTATTTACCAAAATGAAATCCGGAAGAAAGAGGTAAACGAATGATTGAAGAATCAAAGTAAAGACGGGTGCTGATATTTAAAGTATTGGTATCCGTCTTTACACGTGGTATCAGAGGAGTGGAAGCGTCAAACCGCTTCTTTTTTTGTTGGAAATTTGTGCCTGTCCGGTGGGGGTGAATGGATGACAGAGAAGGTATGAAAATTTACTCAGGCATGGTGGAATCTCTTGAAGTGTTAAAAGTGATAAAGTATAATAATTGCATGGATCCGTTTTAAAAACGGAAGAAAGGATGCAGAAATGAGAAATTACTGGGATTGGGAAAGATTCGGAGAAGACATCAGGAGAACTGTTCAGGATGCCGTAGATTCGATGGATTTCAGAAGTCTGAATCAGACGATTACCGATACGATTAACAGTGCGGCGGGAAGCTTCAGGAAAAATTCAGGGAGCGCCAGACAGAGTGCAGGCGGAGAGCAAAGCACAAAAAAAGACTGGGCAAAAGTAGACTTAAGCAAGCTGAAGCGGCCGGTACTGTACGCCGGAACCGGAGGTAAGAAAGCAGCCGGCATGGCACTTTCCATTACAGGACTTGGAATTGGAGCAGTGTTTTTGCTTGGGTTCATTTTCACCGGTCTGACTATGCTTTTGCTGGAGCAAAATGCAGGCCTTACGTTTGGGTTTGTTACGCTTCTGATATTTACAGTGATTTTTGGAGGAATCGGGGCGGCCGGGCTGAAGAAGCTTGGGCGTGTAAGGCGTTTTCAGAGTTATCTCTCTGAACTGCAGGGAAAAGAATACTGTAATGTAAGCGAACTGGCCAGACGGACAAGGAAAAAGGAGAAAACCGTTTTAAAAGATCTGGAATGGATGATCGAAAAGCGCTGGTTTTTACAGGGACACCTGGATGATACAAATACATGCCTGATTACAAGCAACGATGCTTATGACGCGTATCGGGAGCTGATGCAAAAGCAGCAGGAAGCCCGAAAGAACGAAGAAGAAGAGAAAAAGAAAAAGGCATGGGAAGCGAAAACAAGGGAGGAGGAGCGTGCCAGAAAGAGGCAGCAGATGGATCCTCAGATCCGTACCGTAATCGAGACCGGGCAGAACTATATCCGGAAGCTGAAAGAGTGTAATGATGCGATACCGGGAGAAGTTGTATCCGAAAAGATTTCAAGGATGGAAGAGCTGACAAAGCGGATCTTTGAAAGAGTGGAGCAGGACCCGGATGCGGTGGATGACATTGAAAAGCTGATGGAATATTATCTCCCGACGGCGGTGAAACTGCTGGAAGCATATGAGGAGCTGGATCACCAGCCGGTACAGGGTGAAAATATTCTGAATTCTAAAAAAGAAATCGAAGATACACTTGATACGCTGAATATCGCATTTGAGAAGCTTCTGGATGACCTGTTTCAGGAAACAGCCTGGGATGTTTCATCAGATATTACTGTGCTGAAAATGATGCTGGCACAGGAAGGACTTACAGAAGACGATTTTAAAACAGGAGGGAAATCATGAGTCAGGATTTAAAAGATTTACAGACAGGTCCGGTATTGACCCTGGATCCGTTTCAAGATATGAAACAGGAGATCAAACCGGAGGAAAAAGAAGAGCCGGTTATGGATGAAAACGTATTGACAGACGAAGAGCGGAAAATGGCAGAGCAGTTTGCAAACCAGATCGATCTGACGAATTCGACCATGATTCTCCAGTATGGAGCCGGAACACAGAAAAAGATGGCCGATTTTTCGGAGACGGCGCTTGATAATGTGCGGACGAAAGATCTTGGCGAAGTGGGAGATCTTTTGAGCGGCGTTGTACAGGAGCTGAAAAATTTTGATGACGAGGAAGAAAAGGGATTTTTCGGCATTTTCAAAAAGCAGGCAAATAAACTGCAGAATCTGAAATCAAAATATGCAAGTGCAGAGACGAATGTCAATCAGATTTGCAAAGTACTGGAAGGGCATCAGGTTCAGCTTATGAAAGATATTGCCCTGCTGGACAAGATGTATGAATTAAATCTGACCTATTTTAAAGAATTGACCATGTATATCATGGCCGGAAAAAAGAAACTCAAAGACGTAAGGGAGAAAGATCTTGCAGAAATGAAACTGAAAGCGCAGAGAAGCGGTCTTGCTGAAGATGCGCAGTCGGCCAGAGATCTGGAATCCATGTGTCTGAGATTTGAGAAAAAGATTCACGATCTGGAGCTGACAAGGATGGTATCCATCCAGACTGCGCCGCAGATTCGTCTGGTGCAGAATAATGATACAATCATGGCAGAAAAAATCCAGTCCACGATTGTCAATACCATTCCGCTCTGGAAGAGTCAGATGGTACTTGCCCTTGGTGTTGCACATTCCAGACAGGCAGCAGAAGCACAGCGTGAAGTGACAGATATGACGAATGAGCTGTTAAGGAAAAATGCAGAGACTCTGAAGATGGCAACGGTAGAAACCGCAAAGGAATCCGAAAGAGGCATTGTAGATATGGAAACGCTCAAAGCGACCAATGAATCACTCATTTCTACTCTGGATGAAGTAATGCAGATTCAGGAAGACGGGCGTAGAAAGCGTCAGGAGGCAGAAGTAGAACTGCGTAAGATGGAGCAGGAATTAAAGGACAAGCTTCTTCAGATCAGATAATAAATAAAAAAGGCGTCCGTACGAATAAAAGTGCGGACGCTTTTTGTGTGAAAGCGAAAGACTGCTGACCGTATTACTCGGCTGTACAGACTTCGGTACGACTCTTTCTTTCGAAAATCATGCGGAAAATAAAGCGCACAAGCGGGCCGCAGAAGAAAATCTGCCAGAAAAAGGCCATCGGGAAATTGCAGACAAATGTCTGAAGCCATACCGGAATAAATTCAACACCGGGATGTTTAAAAATCACAGTGGCCCAGAAGCTCATGATCGGGCACATGAAAGCGACGGTGACGCTCGCTCTGGCAAGCGTGACGAAAATCGGTTTATCTTCGCCCGGGGTTACAAGACGGAACGCAATCTTTGGCGCAATCCGGTCGATAAAGAAGAAGCCCGTCACAAAGCAGATCGGGTAAATAATGACCATCTCACGAAAGGCATAGAGAATACCGGCATTTGTCAGTCCGCGCATACGCAGGCCGGTATTATAGAGTTCCATTGCTGCAACCATGAAAAAGGTCATCAGCAGTCCATAGATTACTTCTTGAAATTTTGTTTTTGGCATAATCAGTCCTCCTTAATTCATTTCAATGAAAAAGGCGTTAATCCACTGAATGCACAATAGACTACGCCTGGAAGACTTATTTCTATTTTGGCTGATTAAAGCCCTTTCCTTGTTTAGGTAACTATAAGATTTATTTGTACGTCGATCCGTACGCTGATGATTATAGCAAATTTATATTTAAAATTCAAACAGAAATTTTTCTCATAAAAACAGTAGAAAACATGTGATGAAATAAAAAAGAAAAAAAGATAAAAAAAGTTGTTGACATTTATAAGCCTGGATGATAATATATAACACGTTCCGCTGATAACTGTCAGCACAAAACAT
>NZ_SPHM01000033.1:0-44268 GCF_005844125.1 Pseudoflavonifractor sp. BSD2780061688st1 E11 | reverse complement strand
GTTGTAAGTCCGGTTCGGGGGCGAGTGTCCGGAAACCTACCGCAGCAATGCGGCAAGGCGCTGGGTACTTAGCCTACGGTCATCGGTCAGCTTAGAATATGACCGGAAATTCCGAAACTTTTGGGGCAGCACCAAGGCAGTCCGACAGTTAAGTGACACCATCTGCGTCGAAAACGGACTGTCCATTGTGGAGAATCCGAAACCTCACGGAAAGAGCTATAACAAGTGGCTGGGCGATCAGGCAAAGCCCTCTCACCGAGAGCTGCTGCGTGTAGCGATTGACAACGCATTATCACAAAGTCCTGCTAATTTTGAGGAACTGCTGAAGCTGCTAAAAGAGTCCGGCTGTGAAGTATCAAAGCGCGGAAAATCGTATCGTTTGAAACTCCCCGGCTGTGAGAAAGCCGCCCGAATGGACAGCCTGGGCGAAGGATATGGATTAGATGATTTGCAGGCGGTTCTCTCCGGGAAGAAAGCGCATACCCCACGAAAGAAAATAGTTACACAGGCAGAGACGCAGAAGGTCAATCTGCTGGTGGACATTCAGGCAAAATTGCAGGCTGGAAAAGGTGCTGGCTATGCTCGATGGGCCAAGGTGTTCAACCTCAAGCAGATGGCGCAGACCATGAATTACTTGTCAGAGAATAACCTGCTGGAGTATGCGGTTTTGGAAGAAAAGGCTGCGGCTGCCACGGCACATCACAATGAGCTTTCGGCGCAGATCAAAGCGGCTGAAAAGCGCATGGCAGAGATTGCTGTTCTGCGTACTCACATTGTAAATTATGCCAAGACCCGTGAGGTCTATGTGGCATACCGCAAGGCAGGCTACTCTAAGAAATTCCGGGAGGAACATGAGGAAGAAATTCTGCTCCACCAGGCTGCTAAGAATGCCTTTGATGAGATGGGCGTCAAGAAGCTGCCCAAGGTCAAAGAGTTGCAGACAGAGTATGCGAAATTGCTGGAAGAAAAGAAAAAGACCTATGCCGAGTACCGGCGTTCCCGTGAGGAAATGCGGGAGCTTTTAACTGCAAAGGCCAATGTGGATCGGGTGCTGAAAATGGAGGTAGAACAGGATGTTGAAAAAGAAAAAGACCACGGCCAGCGATAAGCTGGTCCTGGTC
This sequence comes from Pseudoflavonifractor sp. BSD2780061688st1 E11, assembly GCF_005844125.1. Classification (NCBI taxonomy): domain Bacteria; kingdom Bacillati; phylum Bacillota; class Clostridia; order Eubacteriales; family Oscillospiraceae; genus Pseudoflavonifractor; species Pseudoflavonifractor sp. BSD2780061688st1 E11. The sequence goes on along the minus strand of NZ_SPHM01000033.1, from coordinate 43,147 downwards.
AAAAGCGTTCGCAGAACGCGCAGCCACAGAATGAAATTCTGTGTTCAAAGGGGCTTGGGGGCACTGCCCTCAACAAGCAGTTTGTGGCGAAATGGATAGCCACAAGCATTGCTTGCCACAATATGCTGCGCATAAAATAAAAAACTAACGACGGGACATTTACTGCCTCCTATCGTTAGTTTTCTGTGTTTAAGCGACTTATAAAACCAATCAGCATAATCAGATCGTCATCTGACATCTTTCTCATTCCGTCTAAAGCCTTCTTGATAAGCTGAGGGTTATTTTCCTGTGCATCAAAAAATTGAAGCGGCGTGATTTCAAAATACTCACAGATGTTGAGAAACTGCTTCATAGACGGCATAGAACGCCCAGAAGAAATCGCCTGAATATAGCTTCTGTTCTGCCCTAACTCCATGCTCATCTGATATTCTGAAACGCCTTTTTTCAATCGTAATTCTGTGATTCGATTGCGGATAAATTCTTCGTCCATACGCTCACCTCTCTGCTCTTTTAGCATAGCAGAAAGCAATTCTTGATACTTCGTATGTGTTGTGTTATAATTTTGTAATATGACCTTTATACGCATTATTATTTGCGTTATTTTTGCTTTATATGCGTAATCACGGCAGTTATCAAGGGTGATTTATATGAATCAGTATGCCTGCGCCATTACCGGCCACAGACCAACAAGATTTTGCTTTGGATATAATGAGGAAGATCCCCTATGCCAAAAACTAAAAGAATGTCTCCTGGAGCAGTTTCGGATACTCCATGACGAGAAATTTGTCCGTACTTTTTTTGTCGGCGGTGCTCTTGGTGTGGATATGTGGGCTGGAGAACAGCTGCTGACATTGAGAGCACAAACGGGATACGAGGATATTAAAATTATCGTTGTAGTTCCCTTTATCGGCTATGACTCTAAATGGCCGGATCAGAGTAAACATAGATTGAAAAAGCTGATCCAAAACGCAAACGATTCTATTGTTATTTCACATTCTGCGGATGTTTCCAGTTATAAAAAAAAGGAATTACTATATGGTCGATCATGCAGAGTACATCATCGGTGTGTTTGATAATCAGAAAAAGCTGCGCTCAGGTACAGCACAGACAGTCAACTATGCCTTGCATCAGGGAAAAGTAATCACTCTGATCCATCCAGACACTATGGAGATAACAGCCCCTGCGCCTTAACAAATTCACAAAAATTTTTCATTAGCATTTCCAACAAAATATTTTCATTGAAGGGGTGCTGTGATATAATAAGATATAAAACTACGCTCAGAACAAATGGTGCCGCTATGAACAAATATATTGGACAGCAATTTGCTGCTTTAAGATACGAAAAAAATATTTTGGTTGTTGAAGAAACTACATCTGCTGGTGGATGCGGCTCCTTCAACGCGGCTTCTTCATGCCCTGCGTCAGCCTGTCTTTATGACAGTGCGGCGTGGGGCTTTTTTATTGTTTGAAAAGAGTATGAAAAGAGAAATACCAGCAGGTATTTGCGTGAGGAGGAAGTAGAATGAACAGCGAACAGATCACAGCATTTTTACAAGAGCATTGGTACATTGCCTCGGTGCTCATCGGGGCCGTGATTTTGTTTGGAGCGATCCGCAACTGGAACTGGCTCTGCGACCCCACTGGTACGCGGGATGCCCATCGACACAGCAGAGGATACCGGCGTGTGGTTTTCTTTCTGCTGGGTGTCCTCTTGATTGTGGTGAGTATCTGGGGATTTGTGCTGAAATTGAAATAGGAGGAGAAAGACTATGATGACTGAGAAATATCCCACCTGGCTCATCGGCCATGTGAAAGAATGGGCGGAGAAGCGTTTGCCCACCGTGATACTTTGTTCCACCACCGGCAATGAACTGCTGGAGGTTTGGTATTACGGAGATCTGCTCACGGTGAAAGGAGAACCCCAATCCTATATCATAGATAGCGACGAGGCCCCCGGACTGGTGACAGCCCGTGACCCGGAGAGCGGCGAGGAGTTCGTCATCTTTGACGGTGGACGGCATGGCTACGACAATATGTTCTGCGATGAACATGATCCATCCGAGCTGGAGCACCGCCCCCTCAAGCGGTATGAGATCCCCGCCTCCAAGTTGGTGCTGGAGCTGGGGTACAGCATTGACTATGAGGACGAAAAAGAGAACTTTGAACCGGATGAGGCGGATACCGTGGAACTGATCAACGGTGAACGGATGCCGTGGGAGCAGGCCAAGCGGGACGGCATCGACTATATCGCCCTTTACTATGTGAACGAGAAAGGAAAACCAGTCCAGATCCTGGACGCAGAGCTGGCCTGAGTATACCGCAGCCAGATGACGGGATAAAGGAGGGCGACAGCGTGATCGGGACAGATGAAAACCGGGCGGTGCTCCATGTGGAGGTCATCTTCTGGAGCGGCAAACGAAAAATACCACCCAGCCTGGTCAGCGGAAAGTATTGTCCCCATTTTGTGGTCACAGGAACTACAGAATATTTGGGTGTATGCTTTCTGGACGGAACCGAGTGTACATTTGATACACCAGCTTTGGGAAATGCCCAACCCCTATATCCAGATACCATTGACTATGCCCCGCTGGAAAACAATGCGGAATTTTTGATCTATGAGGGAGCCAATGCCGTTGGCAAGGGCCGGGTGCTGGGCCGAACCGTTCCCTATAAAGTGAAACAACAACGAAAGTAGGTGCCTTATGTACCAAATTGCATATATTGGCCGCTGGGAGACCCTCCCGGAAACGGCTGCCGCCATTTGTGACTATGACACTTCCAAGCTGGAGGTACTGCTCCAGGGCGGTCTGGATTTAGATGACCCCATTCAGCTCAGCGAGTATATCAAACTCACACCACTGGAGATCGCGGTTTTTAGGAATGATGTGCCCATGATTCACTTCCTACTGGGGCATGGAGCTGATCCCGGTCTGGCAGAGGAACAGCCCCTGCTGCTTACCGCTGCCCGCTGTTGTGGGCCGGAGGTGGTGGCGCTCTTTGCTGGACAGGCTGCAAAACTCAGCCTGAAGCAGAAAGAGCGGGCCTTTCAGGAAGTACGCTGGGGCAAGCGCCCGGAGAATATCCCGGTGCTGGAGCAGGCTGGGATCACAGTGGATAAGTTTGGCGGCGAGGCATTCCGGGCCGCTGTGTCCGAGGGCAATGCCAAACTTGCCCGACTGCTTCTGGAAAAAGGGGCAGACATCAATTACCACAAGCCGGACATGGTGTTCCCTTACGCCTCCACCCCTGTCACCGAGGCCGCCCGCTCCAACAATTTCTCCATGGTGCGCTGGCTGGTGGAACAGGGAGCGAATATCACCCTTGTTAACAAATACGGCGACCGGCCTTACAGTGTGGCAGTTCAAAACAAGAATCAAGAGATGGCCGACTACCTGAAGGCGCTGGAGCCGGAGGACTGGCACAACGAACAAGAAAAGGTCCGGCAGCTTATGCCCTACAAGCTGCCTGCCAAGCTGGTGGAATACTTGAAAACCGGCCCCCTGCGTTTGGAATTCCCGGAGCAGGAATGGGTGAAATGGGCGGAGCTGTACGCCTACATGGATGTGCAGGAGATGACCTGGAAACGGAAGAAGCTGCTCTCCCTCATGGCGGCCATGGACAATTACAGCGACTACCTGCTGCTGTGGAGCCCCAGGGACAAAAAGCTGTGGTATCTGGACATCGAGCATGAGGAATTCCACTCTCTGGCCAAATGGGATGACTTCATCGCAGATCCCGGCCGGTATCTGAACGGGATGATTGAGGGCGAGTTTGAGGAATAAGGAGAATGATCTATGTTTGAAGAATTTTATGAGATGTACGAGTCCGAGGAGCAGGAAGTGGTCGCTTTGATCAATCGCTGCATCGGGGGCGGATATAACAACAGGGGCAACTTTTGGCAAATGACTGTTGTGACGCTGGGCATGGTGTTCTGTGACACCGGCAAGGTCACCACCAAAGAGGAGCGGCTGGAGTGGCCAGTCACCGACGAGGAGCGCAACAGTGAAAAGGGCTGGGGACGCTTTCAAAACGAGCAGATCTGCCGCCTGAAAATCCGCCGGATGAAAGAAGAATGGGCAAAGGATCTGGTGGCGTGGCCCTGGTGTATCTCCGAGGTGGTCAAGACCCATGAGGACTGCCCGGAACTTCAGGCCGTTCTGGACGAGTGCCACAAGCCGGTGGTGATCCAGGACCAGGTGCTGGGAAAGCTCGAGCTGGACAAGGACCATGATGCCTTTGAGGGTGAGATCCAGTGGCGCGGAAAGGATGTGCTTCTTTCCCTTGAGGTCAATGCGGAGAGCAAGCCCTCCTGGACCCGCGCCCGCAGTGCCGCCAAGAAGTTGCTGGCCGACTGTGAAACTTGGGACAAGGCCATGCGAGAGCTTGCGGCCAAGAACCTGACCGAGCTGGCCAACAACTGGCTCTCCCAGGATGAGGAACCCCCCCGCAATCCGGAAACCGACCCCATCACAGAGGAAGAATTGGCCCGACGGATCAGCCTGACGAGCCTGTCCGTCACCTCCGGTGGCAGCTTCACCGCCTGGTTTGACTGCGACGAGATGTTCACCGACCATGCGGTGACGATCTACGGCTCCTTGAAAAAGGGCCTCAAAACTGCCAACATTGAGGGATAGGAGTTGTCTATGGAAAAAGCGACTGCTGTTAATACCTGCTTAGGTGTTTTGAAGGGACGGGACTGCATCTATCTGGATCAGGTGAAACAGGATGCTCTGAACAATCTGACCTTTACGGGGGACATCAATGGCCATCTAATCTCCCAGTGCAGGGACGAAAAAGACTGGTTTCCCTATACACTCACCTTCCGGCAGGTGCTGGCCTATTTTACCTGTGAATTGGACACCTATGAAAATATGGCTGGGACGGAGTATCTGGATGGCAGTTCCTTCGATTTAATTGAGGACAGCACCTGGCTGAAGTCTCTGCCAGTGCGGGAGGACTTTGACAAAGGCATCTATCGGCACTACCGGCTGTTTACATACGATGATGTTTACAACATCATTGCGGTTTCCTATGAGTTTGCAGCAGAGTTGTAAATGCCTGAAACATGGAAGACCATTGGAGGGATCTATCAAGGAAGGAGGTATGGCGATGAAACAGAATAAGCATCAGTTGGAGCATCTGCCCACACTTCTGGTTCAGCAGATCCGCCTGCAATGGTATAAAGACTGCCGGGGCGGAAATGCGGCCGCACAGCGGAACCAGTATCCCAGAGCCATGCGTCTGCCGAAAGACTTCTTCTCCTATTATCCTTTTGGTCTGCCTACTCACTTTGCATCTATCATACAGAGGCCCGATGGATTTCAGATCGATAGGGACTGTCGTAGGCTGATGGAATGGAAGCCGAATGGCACAATGCGGCTTCACCCTTTCGAACTGATTCAGCAGGAGCCCGGAATCCATGTGCGTTACCGCAATGATTGGCACATCGGGGCGATACCGGAGCGATATACCTACGATAAGACCGGGCAGAAACAGCCTCTCAATGAGCTGGCACTGGATTTGATTCCTGGTGATTATGGTCGAGCTGTCTGCAATGGGCGGTTCCGAGACTGGGACACTGGGGTCTGGTATTATGTACTGGATATTTTGAATGTGATGCCGCTTGCAGAACCCACCGACGCATTGACCAGTTTTACGGACAGAGAACCGAATAAGATATATACCCAGATCGATCGGCTGTGGTGACGAAAAACAGGAGGATACTACCATGATCAAAGAACGCATCCCTATCTCTGGCGATCTGGGCAGCAAGGTTAAGCAGCTGATGGAGTACGCCGGGTGGTACGAAGGCCGCAGTGTGGACATCTCCATTGCGGAGCAGTATTACGCCGATCATGGCGTCCCGATGATGAAGACCACCCAGCGGTTTTATCGCAAATATTTCGGCCTGTGCTGCGAGTGGTACTTGGCACAGAAAAAGCTGAAATGGGCAGCTGACTTTGAGTTTGCTTTATTCCCTTACCTGGTCAATGGGATCAAAAACCATTTGGAGGACGCCTATTTCCGGGATATGTCCGGCTGTGAACTGGCAGAGATCGAACAGGCTGCCGGTGAAAAATGCCAGCCTATCGGTCATATTGGCTACTACTACCCGGCGGAGGTCTGGATCTCCGAGTACGGGAAATTGTATGCGAAATATGAGTACCAGGATGAGATTGAGTGCTTTCCGGATGTGTTTGCCCTGATCGAACGGGAACTGCGGCAGTGCAAATTTGATTCCGCTGCCATGAAAACGGTTGAGGCACTGGACGGAAAACTATGAAACAGGACTTTACGATTTGGCGCAATCAAATATTGCAGAATCCCCAGAACATTTCACCGCTGAAATTTGGTATGTCACAGGATGAGGTCATAGAAATCTTCGGTAAGCCCGATGCTGTTTCCACCATGAGAAGTGATGGGAAGCCTTTGATCCTCAAATATCATGAAATTGAACTGCATTTCGATAGCAAGGCCCCTCATGGGCTCTACTTAATTTACAGCGACGATGAGATCGAGTTGAGCATGACTGCCGAGCACGAAGAAAGGAGCAATCCCTATGAAAACATTTGACCCCAATTACAAACTGCTGGACGAGATGTATCAGGACAATTACTATCCCACTTTTCTGGTGGACAAGGTAAAAGACGAGCTTCAGAAGGTCATTGACCTGTTGGAGAGCGGCGAAACCGACACCGAAGTGGTGCAGGAAACGCTGGACGAGGCGGTCTGCGGCATCAATGATCTCCAGGAGGAGTTTGACGAGAACGACAGCGAGATCGAAACGGTGGCGCGGGAATGTATTGCGGCAACCGTGGCCTACATTCTGGAGTGGTTTGGCATCCCCATTGACACCGAGGAGGCCATCCGGGAACGGGACTGGTGAACCCTATGGCAGAAAAAGAACTGGCCCTTTGTGATGAGTGCGGAAGCCTGTTTTTCAAAGGCTCCTCACAGATGATGGGGCTGTGCCAGAATGTGCCCATGTTCTCTATGGCTACCCGAATTGTGACCATCATTTTCAGGATGGCCGGTGTGTGAACTGCTATTGGGACGGCTCAAAGAGTGTGTACATCAAGAAACAGAATCAACAGGAGGAAACTGATATGCCTACAACTGAATGGCTGAACAAATACGAAGCAATCAAGGATAAATTGACCTGTAAAGATGACTTGGAGGCCCATTTCACAGAGAAAGTGATTGGGAACATGGCGGTGGATGTGCTGGACATCGGCACCGTCCATTTCCCCACCGGGCAGATTTTCGCCTGTGATCCGCTGGTGGAACTGGAGGACACTCTGCCGTTCCTTCAAACGATCCCCGCCGGAACTTATCCCGTAAAAATCTGCGTGGTGCCCAGCGAACAATACGGCGACCGCTATGCCTGCGTCAAGGTGGAGGTTTCTCAGGAAAAGCCTGTCCGCTATGAGCTGGGCATGGTGGGCAACGAGGATCTGGACGAGGAACTGGGAGAGGACGAGTATTTTGGCTTTGGCGTAGACGCCGGGATGGGCTGTGTCGCGGACATCCAGACCCAGGCGGCCTTCAAGGCATACTGGGCCAAGCGTTTAGAAGAAGACCCGGACATCGACCCCTACAACGACCTGTTCTGCGATCTTCTGGAAGAAAACGCCAAAGCCTACCCCAAATATCAGGGGGACTGCGGCGACTGGCTCAACTGGACAGTGCCGGGCACGGACTGCAACCTGCCCATCTTTGCCTCCGGCTGGGGGGATGGTTACTATCCTGTCTACTTCGGGTATGACGCCAAGGGCAAAATCTGCGCCGTGTATGTGCGGTTCATTGACATTGAAGCCAGTTATCGAGAGCAGGATTAAAAATGTGACAGAACAAAGGAGAACACTATGAAAGACCTTTGCCAATACGGAAACCGGCCGGAGGACGAATGGGAAATCTTGCCCTGGATACCTGACCCGCGTCCGCCCTTCAAAATCTGGGTGAAGCCGGAGCAGATTGCGCCATTCTTTCTCATTCCCCACCACCCCTATGCGCTCTCCCTTCTGCTGAAAATCAACAATGGATTCCGGACGGAAGTATTCCGTCGGCTGGGACTGACTGGAAGCAGCGGAGACTGGGAGCGGCTGGTCCGGGGCGTGATCCAGGAGTTCGAGGAAAATAACAGCGGCGTGGATCTGTTTCACTTCGACTCTGACGAGGATGTGTTCTGCGTGTACTCCCAATACATCGACGATTTGATGCTGCTGTCCAAAATGATCCGGGCGGCCTGTGACAATGAAAAAACGATGGGGATGTATCTGAACATGAGCGAGGTTGCGAAAGCATGAAAGATTTGACCACTCAAACAGGGATTATAGTAAAATGCAGTAAAACGGCCATTGAATTTTTCCAAAATGCTCAATCAGTGGATTTCTTCTCTGCACTGGAAATTCCGAAGGAATTCCAAGACATAGCGGTTGAGTTTTATGATTTGATTATGGAAAACGATCATCTCGCGGCCTTGCTGGGCTGTCGCGGCAATTATGATATTGCAATACAGATAGATGAGGTAACCGGCACCATGACGGGGTGGCATTGGTTCAAATGAGGGAAATGGAATGATGGAGTACATCAAGCTTTTTTGGGAGGACGCACCGGAGGGAGAACCGTCGGTGATCCTCTATGAAGTGGATACAGAAAATGAGCGGCTGGCCCTCCACTCCATTGACATCTTTGCAGATGGCCGCACCCGCAATATCCCTGACCTTTACGACGGCGCCATCGAGATCACGCCGATCCCCACCGTGGAGGAATTGAACGCCCATGTCTGGGGTGAGGAGTTCCACGCCTGCGTCATAGAGCAGGCGGAATTTGAGGCCGCCTGGGAAAGCCACACCTATGATGGAGCGTTAAAGTAGCCAGGAGGAGACACTATGAACAAACCTATAAAAGCCAAAAATCTGCCGTTGTTCTCCATCATTGACCTGGACCAGCTGCGCCGGGAAAAACATCTGGAGGGCACAGAAGTGACAGACTTTTTCACGGCAAGGGATGGAAAAGTCTATCTTCTCATGGAACAGCCGTCCGAAACACAGGGTAAGGACTGGCTCAGCACTCCTTCCACCTATACCGCAGTGGAAATCCAGCTGGATTGGGCGGAACAGCGGGTGCTGGAAACGACGCTGTTTCCTCTTGGCCTCTTGAAGTTCCAGTTTCATTATTTGCGGCCCGCAGGTGATCACTTCCTCCTGCTGGGGGCAAGATGCGCCTATCGGGAAAACGGCCCCGACCAGAACGCCTGGATCGTCAGCCGGGACGGAGCTGTGCTGTCCCGTTTCTGCCTGGGGGATGGCATTCAAGACTGTGTGGTAAAAAAAGATGGCACCATCATTACCAGCTACTTTGACGAAGGTGTATTTGGTAATTACGGTTGGGATGAACCTTTGGGTGCTTGCGGCCTGATTGCATGGACATCGGAGGGAACTCCTCTCTGGAAGAATGAGAACTATTCCATCTATGACTGCTACGCCATCAGCCTGGACGAAGAAGAAAACCTGTGGTTTTATTATTACGATGAATTCCGGCTGGTGCGGACGAACTTCAAAGAGGACTTTGTATTTGAACTGCCAATCGAAGGAAGCGGAGCTTTTTCTGTTGCCCCGTCCGGCAATACCTTCCTGTTTCAAGGCGGATACCAGCAACGGGATAAATTCTACTTCCTTACCGCTCATGGTGATCACCTTGGGAAAAAACAGGAGGCTATTCCCACCTGTGACGGAAACAAGGTCGCTGTGGAGCAGTGCAGCCTGCTTCGCAGCCGGATGTTGTTCCTTGGAAAAGATGGTGTGCTCTATGGAGGTATTTGGGGGAGCGATGGCCAATGAAACAGTCTGATATTTATACCGAGGCTCTGACCTGTCTGCGCTCCATCCTTCTGGCAGACCATCCAGAGTTCCAAAACTGGATCGACTGGTTGGAGCGGGACATTCAGGACTGGAACCAGCGGCGGGAGGTTGCCCACCATCTTCGGGCATACGGAGGTATGGGCTCGTTCAACGACCTGCCCAGTATGCGTGGAAATCACGACTATATTTTCGACTTTCTCAAGTCCGTGTGCTATGCCTTCGGCCATCTTTATGGCAAACGGGAAGGCATTTCTCCGGAGGCATTGATGGAGGAGTGCCTGCACGATGTAGAGCAGGCAGCCTATCACCCCCATAAGGCACTGAACCAAGCCATTGCCCAGCACTTGATGCAGGGCGATTTACAGGAAAACCTGGATAGGCTGTAGGAGGACTTGTTATGAACAAAAGACTATTCCGCACCCAATTCAATCAAATGGAAAACATCGAGAAGCAGGTGCTGATGGAGAGCCTGGCTGCTCGTTATGATATGACCTTTCTCGGTCTACATACCTTTGACCGCTGGGGCCAGAACTGCACCACCGGCATCTTCAAGAAAGATGGTCGGGAGTTCGTCTTTGTCCCCGGCGATACCGTCACCCTGGGCTGGGAGCAGTTTGCCGAGGGACTGAATCAGGAGAGCCGGGAGGAATTGGAGTATCTGTTCCGAGAATGGGAAATGGAGCAGAACCCGGCGGAACTCATCGGAGAGAGCATGGCTCTCGTCCGGCAAGCGGCCATTGGCCCCATGCTGGTGGGCCGGGAGCTGGAGGAACTCTGCTGGGAGTCAGTCAAGATGGACGATCCCAGGCTGACCGCCCACCCTGACTGGCCGAAGGAGTTCCGTGACTTTGCCTGGAGTGACAGCAGCAGTCTTACCTTGCACCAGTCGGCCCGCATAGAACGGACGGAAGATGGATTTCAGACCTGGATCTATAACCGCACAGACTACGATGAACTTCTTACCGGGCTGGAAAAGCAGGGGCTTTCGCTGCCCACGGCGGACGAGTGGGCCTACCTGTGCGGCGGCGGATGTCGGACCCTGTTCCCATGGGGAGATGGGTTAGACTACTCCATGCGTCTACGCTGGTTTGAGGACATGGATGAGGATGAGAACCGGCCCTATGATATGGAGGAACCCAACTTCTTCGGCCTGTCCATCGCCTACGACCCCTATATGCGGGAAGTGGTGCAGGCTGATAGACTTACCACCTGCGGCGGTGACGGCGGGTGCAATATCTGCGGCGGGCTGGGCCCATTTCTCGGTTTCCTACCCTGTTCGCCCCACTGTAAGCCGGAAGTGCAGGAGGACAAGGAACTAAACGGAGATTATGACTTCTACCGGCCCATTATCCGGGTGGAGAACCATGATTGACAATAGAAGCTTGATACGAAATAAAGAAAGAGAGGTGACGACATGGGAGCATGGGGCATAAAAGCATTAGAGCGTGACGAAGGGTTGGATGTACTGGACATCCTCAAAAATGAATATGTACCGGAGCATCCGGTAATGGATCTGGGCGAGATGATCGAACTGATGAAAGAGGAAGTCATGCTGGGATCTGACTTCTCACAAATCGACTTCCTCTTTGACAATACTGCGATGGCTCTGGCGGAGCTGTATTTCCAATGGAAGGATAACAGCAAACTGGGCTACGATCATGAAGAAGCTATATGGGATAAAGTCACCGGTTTCACAGCATCCAAAGAAGCCCTTGCTTTCCTGCTGCGGCAGCTCACCGACATCAAAAACGAGGTGCCGGACGAGGACGGCATCCGTGAGATTGTGGATCTTTGGAAGAACGAGGACAGCGGTGAGATCGCTCCTGCGTGGTTGGAACACTTGAATCAGCTCATTGATCGACTGGATTCAGAACAGGAGGCACGACAAATGTATATCAAAAAATACTGGGGCAACTTTATCGGAGGCTCGGACGACAGTCTGAACCTTGTGGCATTTTTAGAGGATCAGAAAAAGGAGGAGATCCCCCTCAGCGAGATTTTCGCCAAGATCGGTCTGGACAAGCAGAGCTGGGACTTCCGCCAAACCGTGGAGTATCTGGAGTTTACACACTCCGATGGCGTGGAGATGGACTTCCACTTCGCCATTGATGTGGTCACCGATCTGGCCGCTATCCTGCTGGAGTGCAGCGTCAGTGGCAGTGTAAACCTTCAGGATCTGGACGAGTACAACACCCCCGTCTGCCGTATCCGCATCACTGCTACGCCAGAGGAGCATGACGCAATGAACAAGTCCCTGGCGGATTTTGCCCAGAACCCGCTGGAATACGACATCAGCGAGATGATGGGTGAGGATGAGATCACAGATATGGCTTATCAGGTGGAGATGCTGCGGAAAGAGCTGTACGAAGCCTCCGGCCGTAATCGGAACTACCATGTAAAGGCGGAAGATGTAAAACATCTGCTCCCTGACTGGGAGGGTGCTGATGGCTGTATCGCCACCAACCGTATCACGGTGGAGGGCTACAAGGTCGGCTACTGTTACCGGGAGAAGCCGGACGGCGGCTGGGACAGTGGCTGGCGCTTCACTGCTGGTGATGAGAGCGAGGCGTACATGGACGATCCCAACAATGCCGGGATCTACAAGCTGAACACGATCTGCAACGACGATCCCGACATTATCCCGCTGCTGAACACCTCCGCTCCCTGCGCCTTTGAGCGGGATGAGAACGGTGTGTTCCAGCAGATCAAAGACTGGAAACCGGATGAGGACGAGGAGGACCCTGATATGGACATTTTGAAGCAGTGCCAGAAGTGGCATGAGGAGAGCAAACAACATAAAATTATTGATGCGCTGGAGGCCATCCCCGCCGAGGAGCGTACCCCTGAGATGGACAGTGAGTTAGCCCGTGCCTATAACAATCTGGCAGACCCACATAAGCCAACTTGCAAAGAAATGCTCAAAAAGGCCCTCGCTCTGCTAAAGCCCCATGAGGAATACTTCGAGGACGACTATTACTGGAACTTCCGCATGGGTTACTCTTACTTTTATCTGGATCAGGAGGGCCGGGCTCTGCGATATTTTGAAAAGGCATTGGAAGTCCGCCCTGGTGACGATGACACCAAAGAGTTTATCGAACGGTGCAAGAAGGGTATTTCTCTGCCGCAGTTCTGGGAGTGCTTCCGGGAGCGGACAGAGGACTGGTGGGAAACCTTTGCGGAAATGGAAGCAGAATTGCGCCAGATGATGGATGAGGACAAAGATCACACCCGCGGTGCCGAACTCGTGGCCCAAATGCAGGAAACCCTGAATCTGGTCTTTGATGAGATCTCTTTCGAGATGGGCTTCAACGGCAAAAAGCATGAGCTGATCCTCACCCCGGAGGGCGACAAGGTCAAGCTGTTTGAGCTGGTCTACTTCCAGAAGCACGCCCCCAAGGAGGTGCTGGAGCACTGGAACATCCTGGTGGGCCGTCAGCCCCTCCAGAACATCGGCCTGCGCACCGAGGACGGCTGGGATATCTCCGGGGAGGATGTGCAGATCTGGCTGGAGGAGCAGGGTGAAAACAGCTTCGCCATCTCCGCTTACTGCGAAAAGCTGCTGCCTATGCTCCGGGAGGAAGAAGGCCGGGCCTGGTGGATGCTCACCACCCTCACCGATCAGGTGCTGGGTGAGATCCCCCACATGAGATACATAGACAGCTTTGATGTGCTGGAGGAACCCAAGGCAGAGCCGTCCTTCCTCCTGTCCCAGCTGCCCGACAAACTGCGGGAGCAGGGCCTGGAGCTCTCCACCGACCCGGAAGCCTATCTGGAGAGCTACCTTGGTTACAAAATGGAACCCAAACAGGACCCGGACGCCGATTGGCGGCTGGATGTAATGGCCGGTTCCACCTGCTGTGTGCCGCTCATCAACGGCTATCTGAATGCCGACAATGATTTTATGGACGATCTCCATGCCGACGGCGCGGTGGCGGGCTTCTTCTGCTATCCCCTGGATACCCTGCGGGAGGAGGAAGGCAGTCAGAAAATTTTCGACTTCCGGGACAAACTGGAGGAAGTGCTCACCGGCGGGGATGGTTCGGAAGTGCTCACTCTCACCGGCGGGGCTACCGGCCTCTACTGTGGCTATGTGGACTTCATCGCCTGGGACATCCAAGAGGCGCTGAACATGGCGAAAGAGTTCTTTGAAGGCACGGACATCCCATGGGCCATCTTCCACACCTTCCGCCGTGAAGCCGGTTCTGTATCCCTAAAGCAACAAGATGATGGGACAGAAACTGAGAATCAGGATGACGAGTTGGACGAAACGCTGACGGGCATGGACTATATTCCTTACACCCAACAGAACGCCGAAGCATTCTTCGCTCAGCTGGAGCAGTGGAACGACGAAGACGAGTACACCCGCTGTATCCAGGCACTGAATGCCATCCCGGAGAACTGGAGGAACTACCGCACCGCCTATGCCCTGGCCCGTGCACTGGAGAACTACGCCATCATCGGGGACCATGACGAAGGTACTTTGAAATCCAAGGGAGACAAAGCCCTTCTGAGGGCCATTGAGGTGCTGGAGTCCGTCCGGGAGGAAGGCCAGGACAAGGCGGAGTGGAATATGCGGATGGCCTATGGCTATCAGTATCTCTACGGCCAGGAGGAAAAGGCCATTCCCTACGCCCAGCGGTGGGCAGAGTTGGACCCGGAGGATGAAAATGCTCCGGCGGTAATTCGGGAGTGTAAGGCGGAGATCCGGAAACGCCAGCGCAGCCGGAAGAAGAAGGCCAAATTCGTGCCCGGTGATACCCCATTTGAGGGCTTCGACCTCACCAACTTCTGGGATGATAATTGGTATGCACTGAAAGAATATGTCAGTGATCCGCCTTCCGATGAGCTGATTGCCAGCGTGGAGGAGGAACTGGGCTACAAGCTGCCCGCCGCCTACATTTGGCTGATGAAGCAGCACAACGGCGGCATTCCGGTGAACACCTGCTATCCCTGCGATGAGCCTACCTGTTGGTCAGATGATCATGTGGCCATCACCGGCATTTTCGGAATCGGACGGGAAAAGAGCTGCTCCCTCTGTGGAGAGCTGGGCAGCCAGTTTATGATCGATGAGTGGGAGTATCCTGCCATCGGTGTGGCCATCTGCGACTGTCCAAGCGCCGGACACGATATGATTTTCCTGGACTACCGGGCTTGCGGTCCCCAGGGAGAGCCTGCGGTAGTCCATGTGGATCAGGAAAATGACTATAAAATTACCCATCTGGCAGATAGCTTTGAGGAATTTATCCGCGGACTGGAGCATGAATCCCTCTATGATCCGGATGAAGATGCAGAGGGTCTTGAGGATGACGCCGACGAGGAGGAAACCGACCATAAGGGTTCCTTTGCCGGATCTGTGCTCCTCTCCAAAGCAGAGTGGGACAAGGAGCAGTTGATTCGAGATCTGCGGGAAGAATGGGGTATCGTAGATGAGGAGCCGGATGAGGGCGACGAAGATGTTGAGAACAGCGATGACGCTGTGGTAATGCGGGTCGGCAATATGATGCTGATCGTGACACTATTCCACGGTCACATCCCTGACAATGAAGCAGAGATCAACGCCGAAAACAACTATATGTGGCCAGAGGCCGTAGAAGTGGCCAAAGCGCACAAGGCCCATATCATGGTGGCTGTGTTGGGCGAGGAGGAAAAACTGCTGGAACGAGGTAAGCTGTTCACCAAGGCGATGGCAGTGTGCTGCAAGCAGAAATACGCCACCGGTGTCTACACCAGCGGCGTGGTATTTGAGCCTCGTTTCTATGAGGGCCTTGCCGATATGCTCAAAAAGGACGAACTGCCCATCTTCAACTGGGTTTGGTTCGGCCTGTACCGGAGCGAGGGGGGCCTAAACGGCTACACCTACGGCATGGATGTGTTTGGCAAGGAGGAAATGGAGGTGTTGAACACCGACGCTGAGCCGGAGGAACTACGGGACTTTTTGGCAAGCCTTGCCTCCTATGTGCTGGCGTGTGATGTGACGCTGCAAGACGGCGAGACCATCGGTTTTTCTGCGGACGATAAGCACACCATCACCCGCAGCCCCGGTGTCTCTCTGCCAGAGGAACAGATGACCCTGAAGATCGGTTACGAGCCTATAAAGGGAGATCCAGAGGATGACAGCTGCGACCACTCAGACAATGATGACACACAGGATGAGGAAGAATTCAGTAATCCCGAAGTCTACACAGAGGAGGAGATGGAGGCCGTCGAGGGTCACATTGAGCAGTATTTCGGTAAGGTCGAGAATGTGTTCCACGAGTTGGTCTCCCCGGACATCCATGTGGACATCTGCATCGTGCCGCCCACTGAGGAGCGGGACTATTATACCCTGGTCACCATGGGTATGGGTGCTCACCGGATGAATGTGCCGGAAGAACTGGCAGAATACAAGCTGGAGCGGGCGGAGCTGGCTATCGCGCTGCCTGCGGACTGGAAGTTGGTTCAGGAATCTATGCAGGATGAGCGGTGGTACTGGCCCATTCGCCTGCTGAAAACCCTGGCCCGCCTTCCCATTGCCAGCGATACCTGGCTGGGCTTCGGCCATACCATGGACAATGAGGAGGATTTTGCAAAGGACACAAAGCTGTGCGCCGCCATTCTGACTGGTCCCCAGGATACCGAAGATGGCAGCGAAGTCTGCATCCTTCCGAGCGGCGAGGAGGTCAACTTCTATCAGGTGATCCCCCTCTACCGGGATGAATTGGAATATAAGCTGGCCCATGACGCAGACGCCCTGCTGGACAAAATGAACGGCATCAGCTTTGTGGTCAACCCCACCCGCCAGGATGCTATCACTCGTGGCACTCTTTCCAATGATGATTTTGACGGTGAGATGGACGACGCTTCCTATCACCTTGAGAGCATTGAGGAGAAGGAACTGCCTATTGACCCCATCAATGCTTATAACCACATGGCCATCTATCTGCGCTGGTGCATGGAGCATGACCTGATGGGTGAGGACTTCCTGAAAGAATACAGCGAAGTGGCCAAACAGGTCAAAGCCGACCCTGCCAGCGTAGACCTGAGGGCATTCATCCAAGATGAGCTGGACGGCTGCCTGTTCTCTGTGCTGTTCAATCAGCAAGGTCGCGCCTTTGCCGGCTATTACTACGGAGAGGGCGACAGTCCCTACTATCCCGCCGACATTGACGACAATGCCCTCCGCTTCTTCGGCCCGGAACGGTATCACTCCAATGAGTTCCAGCAGGAGGCATACCTGTTCATCCCCTTTGACGAGGACTACTATCAGGCTATGGCAGAGGTGATCGGGGAACGGTTTGAAAACTGGCAGGGACAGGACTTCGACGAGGATACGCTGGAGCCTTCCGAGGTTGCTCAGGCCATCATGGAGTATCTGGACTGCGAGTGTACCTATTTCCCATCCATGGCAGATGATGACCCCATCATGTCGGCATACAGCTACGCCCAGCGGCTGGGGGTACGGGAGGGCTTTGTTCCCGTGCTCATCAAGGCGGATGATGAAACGCTGTTGGAGTGTCTGGTGATGAACGCCGATCCGGAGCACAATGCGGACTTCTACGAATTTGACCTCAAAACAGTAGAGGAGTATCGAAAGAAGATGCTCTCCGCTCCCATCAAGGACGGAAAGGCGGTTCTGGAGGAATTGACCGGCCAGCGCAAGGAAGAAGCCGAGGACGATGACATGGACTGGGAGGAGGAAGTCCTGGGCGAGATGGAGGGCGGAGAACCCAACGACCGCTTCGCAAACTATTGGAACGATGATACCGGAATGACATATCCGCTCATTCTGGCTAAAATTCCGGTAAAGAACCCCTGGGAGATCTTCGCCTACCTGCCCTTTGGAAATTGGAATGAGTGCCCCGACACGCCGGACCTGATGGCAGTGGCGAAATACTGGTTCGAGCAGCATGGTGCCATCCCTGCCGCCATGAGCCACGATGAATTGGAGTTTGAACTTCCGACTCCGATCTCTAAGGAAAGAGCTATGGAAGTGGCTGTGGAGCAATATGGCTTCTGCCCAGATCTGGATCAGAATGAGGATGGAAGCATTGGCTCCTTGGCAGATGTCCTGTGGCAGTCCACTGTCTGGTATTTCTGGTGGGATTGATGGGAGGTGCGACCAATGACAGAATATCAGAAAACCTATATCGAACTAAAAAAACAGTTTGTTGCGACCAATGAAGGTCCAGACAATGTCCGCGCTCTATATACCTTCAAGGAAGAACTTGAGCAGAGTGAGGATCAGCAGGCCAAGGAAGTGCTGGTGGATGTATATGACCTGCTGGACTTTAAGAAGGACGCCTACGAACTGCTCTGCCAAATCGGAAATCGTTCCGATAAAAAGACCCTCAAGCGGCTGGGCACGCTGAAGGACTATGCGGAAAACTGGGGCAATCATTATGCTCTCCCCAAGCCCAAAACGCCGGAGGAAAAGCAGAAAGAGAAGGAACGGCAGGCCCAGCTGGGCCTGCCCGCCTTCCGGTATCACCCAAACCCTCTGGAAACTGGGGCTTTTGAGGAATCCGCAGACGGCGTTGTCTGCGACTGCTGTGGCAAGACGACCCATATTTTCTATACAGCCCCCTTTTACGCCGTGGAGGATATTGCATATCTGTGCCCAGAGTGCATCGCCAACGGCGAAGCAGCCCGGAAATATGACGGTAGTTTTCAAGATGATTTCTCTGTGGATGATGGTGTAGACGATCCGGAGAAGCTGGACGAGCTGATCCACCGCACCCCCGGCTACTCCGGCTGGCAGCAGGAATACTGGCGCGCCCACTGCGGCGACTACTGCGCCTACCTGGGCCATGTGGGTGCCAGGGAACTGCGGGCGCTGGGTGTGCTCGAGGAAGTGTTGGACGATCCCATGTGGGATGACGAACAGAAGAAAATGATTCAGGAATCCGTCAATGGCGGGCATCTGCA
The DNA here is from genome assembly GCF_005844125.1 of Pseudoflavonifractor sp. BSD2780061688st1 E11. Lineage (NCBI taxonomy): Bacteria > Bacillati > Bacillota > Clostridia > Eubacteriales > Oscillospiraceae > Pseudoflavonifractor > Pseudoflavonifractor sp. BSD2780061688st1 E11. The sequence continues at coordinate 24,380 of NZ_SPHM01000033.1, read as the reverse complement.
ATGCTATCTGTTCCAGTGCCTCCACTGCGGAAAACACCTGGTCTGGATGGATTTTGATTGAGGTGGCAACATGGAGAAGAAGGATTTTCCCAAGGGAACCAAGCCCCATGAGATCTTCGTCTATACCTGTGAGCGGATCGCGGAGCCTTTGAACCCGCTGGGCTACAAATACCGCAAGAGCAAAAATGACATCTACAAAAAAGACGGCATCTTTGTGTTCTCCTTTTACTTTTCCCCCTCCATCCGCTTTGGCTCCACCACTTTTACTGCCTTCTTCGATGTGAGTTCCCCGGTGATTGCCCAGTGGCGCAGTGAGCAGGAAGGGACGGAGGAAACCTATGATGGTATCGTGGGTACCTCCATCGCCCGGCTGACCCACCGGTATGATGACTTCCCCCGCTATGAGGTATCTACTCTGCTGGAGCGGGAACGCTCTATCCAGGAAATTTCCGGGCAGATCCAGGACTATGCACTACCATTCTTTGCCCGGTTTTCCAATCTGCCCAAGCTGCTGGACGATGTGGAACAGGAGGGGTTCTTCCCCCATCGGAAGGGGTTCGATGTCCCTAAGCGGAATCGGGAGTTCATCGAATGCTTCCGGGAGTATCTCCAAAAGCAGTAGGAATCAGCAGAAAGGAAACAACACCTATGTCAAACAGTAGAGTATCCACTTGGAGTGGAATCCGGAACAAATTGGAGAATGACTACCTGTGCCCGGCACTCCGGGGCCACATCCAGTATTTTGCCACCAGTTACAGCAAAAGCGCCGACCATGAGGGCCGGGCCGCCATTCGTGTGGACGGCGTGGAAGTGCTGCGGAGCAACTACTACACCTATTTTGAAAATGTGTGGACGAAATTTCATCACTTGCGCTCCACCACGCTGAAAGATCACGACTCCGCAAAAGAGGCCATCAATCAGGCTCATGCCTATGCGCTGGAGCAGGGCACCTTTGACCAAAAGGTGTTCTATGAGGCGTTTGGGATCTTTGACAACCAGAGCATCGAGAAAAGCCTTGTCAGCGAGAATCCTCTTGTCCGCATCTTTGCTCTCCTGGATCGAAGGCTGGGAAAGCGCCGCCTGCTGGCTTTGGAGGACTCCATGGAGCAGGAACTGGACTGGGTGCGGGCTTTCTATGTGATCCGGTTGCAGGCCGAAGGGCTGATGGAAGCGAATAACATTTAGGAGGAACCACCATGTCACAGATCGCGTCCTTTTATCTGATAAAAAATAACCAGCGGCAGGAGTTGTCCGACGGTGACTGCTCCGGCGCGGTCTATATGGCCATCTGGGACTGGTGTGAGAGCGAACTGGATCTGGATGTCCGTTTTCCTGCTCCCCAGACGGAAGACACCCTGGACTGCGCTCTGCTGGAGGGAGAGCTGGCGTCTCAACTGCTGGCAGCTCTGCGGGAGCAGGATCTCCCGGAGCTGGCCGCTGAAATTGCCCCGGACTGGGATCTGCCCACCGAGGCGGTGCAAAGCGGGCTTAATACGCTGCGCTCCCATCTGGAACTGGTGCAGGGCGATGCTGCTCTGCTGTATGAAATGACATGAGAACGGAGGGATACCATGCTGGCAAAGCGGTTTGAACACATTTTACATGATCTGGGCATGGCTGGGCTGGAACACCCTCTGTTCTACCATGCACCGGTGGGCATTCGTTTTAAGATCGGCGGGGAGGAACCAATCTATCTGGATAGGCGTGCGGCGAAGCTGAAAACCAACCCCGCTTATGTTCAGGGGGCGCTGGACCGAGCCGCCGCGATCTATCGGGCACTTCCGGCGGTGCCGGACCTTCTGCGGATCGACGGGTATCCCGATGAAGAACCCGCCGAGTCCCTGCTGACCGTTATCCGGCAGCGAGTGGGCCTCCCAGTTCCCGATGAACAACTTTCGGCCACAGAGCAGGATGAAGATGGGGATACCCATGCACAAGTGCAGTTTTACTGGAATCTCAGCAAGATCAGCTTTCAACCAGAGCTGCTTCTTCGGGAAATCATTCTGGGGGACATCGGCGGCTGGAACGGCTTTGTGTCCAGCGTCTATCTGGCTGGGCCGGGGCCGTTCCTCTACCATTTGTACGATGACCGTGGGCTGGATGTGCTGGGCGGCTCACAGAAGCTGCTATTGCCTCTCTATCATCAATTTCATGACTGGATTTTGGAATACGATCTGGAGAAGATTGACCAGATGTTCGCTCCAGCAAAAGAATGACTGCATAACAGAAAAGGAGACATTGCTATGGGACTTGATATTTACGCCGGGCCGCTGACCCGGTACTATTCTCACAACTGGAAAACTGTTGTTCAGCAGTGGGCGGAGGAAAACGGATACTCTTTCAACCGCATCACCCCGGACGGGGAACCTGCTGATAACGAGGAAGAAATGTCCCCGGCTGAGGTCCAGGCGGCGGTGGAGAACTGGCGGGATCAGATCTTGAGCGCCATTTCTCAGCCGGGCCAGCCCCCCTACGCTCCCTGGCTTGAAGATAATGAGAAACCTTATTACACCGACAAGCCGGATTGGGATGCCTTCGGCGCTATGCTGCTGGTGGCCGCCTGTCGTACATACGAGGAACCGGTGCCTTCCACCGTGGAGAAGGACTGGATCTTCGGGGAGCATCCTCTGGTCGCCCGCCTTGCATCAGATGAGGAGCGGGTGTGGTCCCTGTTTCGTGGGGCTACCTGGTGGCTCCCTCTTTCTGACAACTTTCTGTTCCAAGGGTCCTTGCCTACCGATGACACCGCCGCTATCGCCACCTTGGGCGGACTGCGGAAGGAGCTGGAAAAGCTGAACCAGCTGGCGTGGCAGGCCGATGAGGACACTATCCTTGGCTGGGCAGACACGGAGGGATACCCGGTAGACGGAACCGTAGACTCAGATGGACAGTACAGCAAGGCAGACATCCCGGAACACACCCAGTATGACACTCAATCCCTTGCCAAGTTTGCCTTCTCCATGTTCTGGCGGGCCATGCGGTTTGCCGAGGAGCAGCAGGTGCCTATCCTGCTTGACTATTAAAGAGAATTCGTCAGGGGGTGGAGACCGTGGAACAAAAACGGCCGGCAGATATAATTCAGGAACTTCTGGACTACCTGTGGAACGGCCTGGGCCTGGAGGAAAAGGGCTGGAAGCGTCTGAAAAAGGGCGACTTCAAAAAGAAAATGAAAAACGGGCTGACCTATCAGATCTGGTTTGACCGGAGCCGCTACAACTACATAGACTACGAAATCGGCCATGGGAATGTGGAGGTGGGCTTCAGCTGTATCATAAAGCAGGGAGATGACTACCTCTACTCTTTCAGAATTGAACCCACAACAGGCGGTTCATTCTTTCGGATGCTGACAGAGGACCTGCGGCTGAACACCGAGCTGCTGGACACCTTTCTGCCCCTGATCCAAGCCCACTACCTTGACTTTATCTCTCGCTTTGAGGTGGACCCAGCAGAGGCGCTCCAACCGGTCTGCGCCCCCTTTATCCAGCCGGAGGATTACAGCTGGTGCATTCATGTGCGGGAGCAGATGGTGGAACGGTACGGAACATCGGAGCAGCTGGCGGAGTACCGCCATCAGGCGGAATTGCGCGGAACGCCTGAACACAAGGCAAAGAACTGGATGGGTTCGATGTTGTTCCACCTCTCCCACGCCAATGATGTGGATCAAGCCTGGGTCTCAAGCCGCACCAGAGAGGAACTGGACCAGGTAGTGGAACCCTTTGTGCAGGCCAAGCGGCAGACAGGACAGTGGACACAGGAGGATGAGGCGGGCTATCAGCTCTACCGGCAGGAAACAGATCCGAAGAAGCGCACCTTTCGGGTATGGTATCTCATCGCCAACCCCCGCGGCCTGCCGAAAGAGTTTGTCCAGAAAGAGCTGGAGTTTCGGTGGAAACTGTTCCCAGAAAAGAAGGAGGAAACCAAATGAGCAATAAAGCTTTCCAGCAAAATCTGGACGACAAAAAAGGCCTCCAGCCCGGTGGCCCCTATCTCATTCAGATGCTGTTCAAAGAGCCGGTAGAAATGCCGGATAAAGAAAAAATGACTGCCGTAATGGAGAAGCACATCGGATCAACAGAGTGCTTCTGTTATGATAAGAAAATGGCTGGCTTTGCCGCACAGGAGCATATTGCAGAGTTCAAGGACGGAAAATGCCCGGTGCAGCTGATGGTGATGAAATGCGACAAGTTCAAGGGCAAAGGCTTTGATGCCTTCCTGATGAGCCAGATGTGGGACTGCCAGGAGGACCGGGAACGGATCTTCCGGGAGTGCAAATATCAGGTGGTAGCCACCGATATGCTGGCCGCGGCGCTTCCGGCGCTGGAGCGTGCCAACCTGGATGCCGACTTTTTGGAGGCTCTGGCGGAGCTGTACCCCACCTGTGAGGCATTCTATTTCCAGAACTGCGGCAAACTGTTTCTGGCGGAGGATGTGCGTTCTCACCAGATTGAAGGCTCGGATCGGTTCATCCGCTTTGGCGTCAATGTCCGCTTCTTTAACATCGAGGGCACGGAGGATATGCTCATCGACACGGTGGGCATGAGCACCCTGTTCCTGCCCGACCTCCAATACCACTTCCACGACATGGACCCCAACTGGGTGGTAAACCACGCCTACAATGTGGCATCGTACATATTGGAACATGATAACCCCATTCAGGATGGTGAAACCATAGACGGCGTGGCGGATGGCCGGATGTGTCGGGAGATCCAGTGGAAGTGCCAGTATGAGGACGCCCTGATCCAGCCGCCCAGAGGGGTGCTGGACATCCACATGGGCGAATATGCCGCGGGAGGGCGTTGAATGAACGGCGTTGTGCTCCTGGTGGGCGGAATGCTGCTTGTGGCGGTGATCAAGCTGATCGTAGACCGGAATTGGATGGTTCTGCTTCTCTGTGCGGTTGCCCTGTTCCTGGTCTTTGGGGCTGGACATCATACAAAATAGGCCATTTTAAAAATCGAGGAGGTGAAGTATGCAGAATTCAACAAATATGCGGATACTGGAATTACTCCGGTTTCTCTATGAGCGGACCGATGAAAACCATCCCGCCACAGTATCTGACATCATTGCCCATCTGAATGGAAAAGGAATTCAGGCAGTGCGGCAGACTGTTTACGCAGATACCAATGCGCTGATCGATGCGGGGATTGATATTGTGGTGGTTAAGAGTACCCAAAACCAATATTTTATGGGAAACCGCCTGTTTGAGTATCCAGAACTGAAAATGCTGACAGACGCAGTAGCATCCTCGAAGATCATTTCTGCCAAGAAGTCTGAGGAGCTGGTGCAGAAATTATGCCGTCTGACCAGTCTACATCAGGCAAAGCAGCTTCAAAAATTTGCTGCTTTATCCAGCCGTGTCAAACCGCATAATGAAAAGGTTTACTACATCATTGACAATATCCAAACAGCGATTGGAAACCATCAGCAAATTCGGTTCCAATACTATGAATATACTCAAGAAAAAAAGAAAATCTTAAAGCATGATGGATATTATTATGTCGTAAATCCTTATGCGCTTGAATGGAAAAATGACCATTACTATTTGATTGGATTTTCTCTGAAGCATCAGAAAATTGCTCACTTCCGTGTAGATCGGCTAACAAGTGTAGAAAATCTGGAAACTTACTTTATGCCGATAGAGGGATTTGATGTAGCCTCCTATACAAATAAAATGGTTGATATGTTTACATCGGAGTCATCGAAGGAAGTAACCCTTCTATGTGAAAACGAATTGATGAGAGTAATCATAGATCATTATGGAGAAGATGCTGCTGTTGATAGGTATGATGATACACACTTCACAGCCAAAATTGAAGTGAACCCCAGTGGAACTTTTTATGGCTGGATATTCAAATTCAAAGGGAAAATAAAAATTCTCTCTCCCAAAGAGTGCATTACGGAAATGCAGCAAATCGCTCAGGAATTTATATAGCGCAAAAGAGGTGTTATTGATTTTTAACACCTCTTTTCAAATGAAATTTTTATCCTTGAAGTGAACAGATGTTCGATATACAATATAAGCAAGATGTTCGCAGTTCGTCGAACAAATGAGAGGTGAATGCTGTGGGCAATATAACTTTTGGATCATTTATAGCCGAGAAACGCAAGGCGCACAAATTCAATTTACGCGATACAGCCAAGCATTTGAATATTGCTTACGGTTATCTGTGTGATATTGAGCAAAGCCGCCGTCCTGCACCCAATGGAGATTTTGTGGAACGCATCTCTGCCTTTCTGAATTTGGATAAATCAGAACATGAGTTGCTTTTGGATCTGGCTGCAAAATCACGCAATACAGTATCTGCTGATTTGCCAGACTATATCATGGAAAAAGATATTGTTCGGGCAGCCTTGCGTGTGGCAAAAGAAGTAGATGCTACCGATGAAGAATGGCAGACATTTATGAAAATGCTAAAGGAGCGTAAACGATAGGGGGGAGAGCTTTGTCAATTCCACAAATCCGTACAGAAGCAATCGAGGCAGTAGGGCGAAAAATCCTGATGGAATATGATCCCTCTCTGCTATCCGGGCAACCATGTCCTGTGCCAATCGAAACCATTATCGAGACAAAGTTTGATCTAATCCTGGAGTTTCATACACTAAGAAAAAACCCCAAGATATTAGGGGAAACAATTTTCGATGACGGTGCTGTTGTCTTATATGACCAGATACAGAGACAGTATCGAATGATTGCAGTAAGAGCCGGTACAATCTTAATTGATGAACGGCTTTGTGATCCGTCAAAATTAGGGCGGCTCCGTTTTACCTGTGCCCATGAGCTGGCTCATTGGGTACTACATAAGAAGTTGTACTCTGGTACTGGAGATGTTGCTGCTTATAACGGAAATGTTTCTTCCGACGAAAGTCATGGCATAATTGAGCGTCAGGCGGATACTCTGGCTTCTGCTCTGCTGATGCCTTTACCGCAGATCAAAAAATGTTTTTACCGGCTTAAAATAGGCCGGACAGATGAACAGCTCATTGCTGAAATGGCAAATATTTTTGAGGTTTCCAAGCAAGCAATGCAGATTCGTCTAAAATCCAGAAACCTGATATAACCAAATGGGGGAATAGAGAGAGGCACTGCCCTCTCTCACGCTCCTCTGCTATGCTATTTTGTACCTAATATGTTCGCAATATTGCGAACAAGGAGGGATGTTCTATGAGAAAAGAAAGCACAACAATCCAAAAATGTAACAGCAGGCTAACAGCTTTGGGGCTTAACAGCGACGCTGCGTTTCATAGAAGTAAGCTGATTCTAAAGATTTACCGTGATGTAGTCTGGGTTCTGAGTGAACGGGCAGAAGAATTACAAGAAACTGCTTGGATTATGGGAGAACAAGATATAGAGTCTGGCCTCTGCTATCTTGAAAATTTTGCACCAGATATTGAACTGCAAGCCTTTGAAGAAAAAGTTTGCTGCCTTGTTCAAAATCAAATGCTAGTCAATATTATTGACCGTGCACTCCTTCGTCTGAAACGGTATCCGGATCGAGGAGAACTTTACTATGAAATTTTGACTAAGCAATTTATCTATCGGTTCAACAGTACAGAGAAAGAATTGCTGGAAGAACTAAATATAGAGCGCAGTGTCTTTTATGACCGAAAACGAGAAGCCATCTATTTATTTTCTGTTTGCTTGTTTGGATATTCTATTCCAGAAGTCCTGGAGGAGCTGCCCCGACTAAATCCCGACTAAATCCCGACAAATCCCCGACCTAATCCCTACTCCCTTCCGACTTCCGACCTGCTATACTTGTTATAGTGGCAGGAATGCGCTAAATTGAATACTTTTCTACATAAGGCCCGGCATTAACCGGGCTTTTTTCATTCCTGCTGCAATATGGCGGCAGGAACATGGCTGGAGGTGAAAACACTTCCGGCCTTTTTCTTTGCCCGGTATTAGGAGGCCGGTATGCGCTGGGAGGCGTACATAGCAAAATATCCATGACACCGTTCAAATTCGCTGACTACCAAGAATTTGAACGGAGGAAAGGATATGACGAGAGTATTCATTTGGAAAAATAACAGCCCACAGGAATGGGAGGAAATCAGTTTTTCAGCGTTCAGTAAGGCACGCCGCAATGGTTGCTTTACTGGGCGCTTTTTTGTTGAAACAGTCAAAATGTTCCGTGATGAAGATGACCGCATTATCATGGAATGTTCTCGCAAAGATTTTGAAAAATACCAACAGGAGGACCGCCACAGCCGCTATCTCCAGGAACATGAGAAAAGTCGCTCTATATTCCCGGCTTCTCATGTGGGAGATCGTGACGGCACAGAGGAAGGTTATCAGGATACAGATTTGTTTGTGGATGAATCTGTTGATACTGCGGAACAAGCTATTCAGAATTTACTTCTTGAGGATTTACACCAAGCTCTATTGAAACTGAGTCCAGCAGAACGAGATTTTATATTGTCCTATTATGAAATGAAAATACCAAATGCAACTTGTTTAGCCCAACGATATGGTATTACTCGGCAAGCCGCAGATAAGCGATTGAAAAAAATTGAAGAAAAAATAAAAAAGTTGGTTGCGATTTTCTAAAAAAGTGGCAGTAGCAAGTGAGAGGGAAATCCTTTCACTTGCACCTTGACAACCTCATATACGAATCATTAAGTTTGATCCTCTTTGGGCGTAATAGCCGCTACATCAGCGGTATATTTTCTGAGAGCTGCCACTCGCATAACAGGCCAACCCATTTTTGCTGTATAGATGAGTTTTCGGTTTATCAGAAATATATCAGGCTGGAATACATCGGATGGCATCCGGTCATGGCATAACAAGGAGGAAAGCTCTCTTACAGCCATAGTCCGAGCGTGATAATAACCGTCGCAGGCCATGGGTAAGACCAAACGAAGTGGAGGTGAAACTCCTGAGAAGCAGGCCAGCCACCTGCGGCTTAATGATTACCCAAATCCCTGGGGTGTCGTGGACAAGTAAGGGATAAAACAGGCGCTAAATTGAAGGAGACTCTGTAATTTGCAGAGCCTCCTTCTTACATAATCAAATCTCAAAACATAGGAGGATGAACATGAAAGAAGATTGGATTTATAAGCGTGGGGATTTATATTATGCCAATTTGAACCCTTATTTTGGATCAGAGCAAGGCGGCACCCGTCCTGTCCTGGTTCTTCAAAACAATGTGGGGAATTTTTTCTGCCCCACTTTGATCGTAGCTCCACTCACCAGTAAATGGATTAAGAAAAAGGAACTGCCCACACACTATGCACTGGAGAGCGTTCCAGAGCTTGGACTGAAATCTGTTGTTCTGCTGGAGCAAATTAAAACGATTGATAAAAGGCGTGTTTTATCGTACATTGGGCGCGTATCTCGCGAAGAAATGAGAGCGATTGATGATGCTCTGCAAGTTAGTTTAGATATTCATATTCCGGAGGAAATGGAGGCTCCGTAAGGCCACTTACCGGATAAAGGAGGCGTTTTTATGTTTGAAGCAAGAATTGCGGAATTGAACCGCTTTAATGAACAAAATCCTGTCAGCTATGACAAAAGAACCTATACGGTCGATGAGATTCAGGACATTCTGGGTATCAGTCGTCCCACAGCATATAATCTGGTAAAACAGGGTGTATTCCACAGCGTCAGAGTCGGCGGTCATATCCGCATTTCCAAAAAGAGCTTTGATGACTGGCTGGATCACGCAGATGAATGATTTGTCAAGGATGCCGATCTCCAAATCGACATCCTTAACTTTTTTTCTGCTTTCTCTTACAATGAGGCCATAGCAAGAAAAACTTTATAGAGGAGGCAAAAGCCATGCAAAAACAAAGAGTAAAGACCAGTATGTCTGTACCAGAGATGGGCAAAATGCTTGGGCTTGGTAAAGTAGAATCCTACTGGTTGGTTAAAAAGAACTATTTCAAAACAATTCAAGTGGCCGGACGAATGAGAGTTATGCTGGATAGCTTTGAAGATTGGTATGCCGGCCAGTTCCACTATAAAAAAGTGGATGGTACACCGCCCGGAGAGAAATGGAGGCATACTACGATGTCAGTTCCGGAAATGGCGGATCTTTTGGGGCTGAAATCTGGCACAGCTTATGACCTTGTTAAAAGGGGCTATTTTGAGACGACCTTGATTGATCGAAGAATTCGTATCATTACCAGCAGTTTTGAAGCCTGGTATCAAAAGCAAACTCATTATGTGAAAATCTCAGAAAGGAGCAATGAAAATGGCATCTATCGTGAAGCGTAAAAGCAAATATTCTGTGGTGTATGATTACACAGATGAAAACGGAAAACGCAGACAGCGTTGGGAAACCTTCAGCACAAATGCAGAAGCAAAAAAACGAAAAAAGCAAATTGAGTATGAGCAGGACTCTGGAACCTTCTTTATTCCTACGGCAAAGACCCTGAACGATCTGCTCGATGAATATATGTCCATCTATGGTGTAAATACCTGGGCAATGTCAACATATGAAAGCCGCCGTGGTCTGGCGAGAAACTACATAACTCCTATTATCGGAGATATGTTACTATCCGACATCACTCCAAGGATGATGGATAAGTATTACCGTGATCTGCTCTCTGTGAAAACGGTAAGCGTCAACAACCGCAAACCCACAAGCGAATATCTGACCCCGCATACAGTAAGAGAAATTCACAAGCTACTTCGCAGTGCCTTTAATCAGGCGGTGCGTTGGGAACTAATCAGCCGTAACCCTGTCCTGAATGCGACACTTCCCAAAGAAGAACATAAAGAACGGGATATATGGACTGCCGAAACGCTGAGCAAGGCTATGGAAGTCTGTGATGATCCTATCCTCTCCCTTGCCTTAAATCTGGCGTTCTCCTGCTCTTTACGCATTGGTGAAATGCTGGGCCTTACCTGGGACTGCATTGATATTGCACCACAGAGCATAGAAAATGGTTCAGCTTATATATTCGTCAACAAAGAGCTGCAACGGGTTACACGAGGTGCATTGGACGATTTGAGCGACAAAGGTGTTATTAAGAAGTTTCCACCTTGCATAGCCAGTACCCATACTGCTCTGGTCCTGAAAGAGCCTAAAACCAAAACCAGTATTCGCCGCGTGTACCTGCCGAAAACAGTTGCCTATATGCTGGTAGAGAGAAAAAAAGAAATTGATGAGCTGATGGATCTGTTTGGAGATGAATACATCGACAATAACCTGGTCTTTTGCTCCAGCAATGGCCGTCCGATGGAAAGCCAGGTGATTAACCGTGCTTTCAATAAACTTATCAAAGAAAACGGACTGCCTCATGTTGTATTCCATTCTCTCCGTCACTCCAGTATCACCTACAAGCTGAAACTCAATGGTGGCGATATGAAATCCGTCCAGGGCGACTCTGGTCATGCTCAGGTAAAAATGGTTGCAGATGTCTACTCTCACATCATCGACGAGGATCGCTGCATAAACGCTCAGCGATTGGAGGAAGCATTTTACTCATCCAAGACTCCTGACCCTGTTGAAGATACAGAGCCTAAAACTGCGGATACTGCCGTCACTGAAAGTGATGAAAGTGATGCAGCGAAGATACTGGAACTGCTTAAAAATCCCGAAACTGCCGCACTGCTCAAGCAGCTGGCAAAAGCTTTATAAAGTCCCTCCCTCAGAAGAACGCCTCTCACTTTGTGAGAGGTTTTCTTCGTTTGAACCACTTTGCACAGTGACCAAACACTTTTTTTGTTAGCAAGGTTCTGAAAGCATTTTTGAGCGATGTTAGCAAATTCGCGATTTTGTTTGCAACTTCCTCTAATTTCTGCTAACAAATGTTTGCAAGTTCCTTTGGTAAAAATCGAACCTCTGACTTACCGCCTTTCTTAGCAAAAGGCCAAATCTCGTTAGCAAATGTTAGCAAACCAAGTTTTTTTGCAAAAAAGCCACAAAAGCCGCAGAAATAAGAAAAGCCGAAAACCCTGATAAATCAAAGGTTTTCGGCGTGTTTGCTGGCGTCCCTGGCGGGATTCGAACCCACGGCCTTTCGCTTAGGAGAGCTCCAACCTATTGTCACTCTCTGTCAATCTGAGGTAAGGTAAACCCATATGGGACACTATATAAAACTGTTTCCGATTCAATTCGAGTTATTCTGAATACCCCCTCTGTCAAGCTCTGTAAAGCTCTGAAAGTTAGCTGATTGTTTGCCCCAGCTAATAATCGGGGAATGCCTTGATATTACCATCGACATCTGTTATATGACCACCATGCTTCGTACGTTCGATCATGGTAAACAGTATTCAATTAAACTTTCCTATCATAAGTACAAGATATTTTCTTGTCTATAAATAATATAACGCATACGAGACGGTTTGTCCATGCGTTTTTGACTGGCAAATTTATAAGCTGCTTTCATATTTTTAAACACGGACATAACCAGTAGATATACCTTCGATTCGGTTGGATGCTCCCGTACTCTGAATCAATGCAACTTCTAAGAGTGTTTTCAATTCATCTACATTGGCTTCGAGAAATAATTCCTGTTTGCCTTTATGTTCATGGATGCTGCTAACCATCTGAACAATTTCAGGTGTTAACAACTTCGCAGGACTTACAATAAAATCAAAGTCTCTCATAGGAATCTCCTTCATTTCAGATTTATCTCCGTCATTCTATCATCAAATGATGGAGATAGAATATCCATATACACAATAAATATCCTCATTTCATCCATATATTATATCGTTTTATGAATCGTTTTTTCACTAAAATTACACTATTTTTTCACTATTTTTCATTACTTCATCGTCTTCGCCAGTGAATTGAGCAATGCCCGCATCTCTGGATTCGCCAATACTTTTGCCAGAAGTTCCGGATCGACTTCATCAGCAACAGTAGTATTATTATTTTCCTGCTGTACATGCATCTGTGGATCCAGATTCTTTTTCTCATAAAATGCTTCTTCAAAAAGCTCTGCATTTTTCCTTCTGTCATCATCCAGAATATGAGAGTACACATCTGTAACCATATTGACCTGAGCATGGCCAGAATCACCCTGTACCGCCTTGATGTCTCCACCATTCAGTTTCAGCTTATAAGTAACACTGCTATGACGAAAACTGTGAAATACAACCGGTGGGAGATTATAGTCCTCGATCAATTTCTTTAAAGGGCCACGGATTGCTCCATCACCAAGAGGAAGACCAAAGGTACTTGCCATAACCAGGTTATAGTCCATATATTCGTCACCCAGGATTTCTTTCATTTCATCCTGCTCAGCTTTCCAGTCTACAAGCATATTAGCAACGCTCTTCGGTAAGAATATCTTACGTACACTACTTTCTGTCTTCGGTGTTTTCAGAATACGGACCGTAGAATTCTTCTTATGATTTGTCGGAAATACCAACAACACATCTTTTCCATCCAATGCATTTAAAGATTCTTTTCTTATACGCTGTGATTCTTTGTTGATGAAGACATATGCACGGTTTTCTTCAATTGCCTCATGAGAAATATCTACACAATCCCAGGTAAGACCAAGCAGCTCACCAAGTCGCAGGGAACATGAGAAAGATAGATTAATTGCGAGCTTTAATCGTTCATCTTCACAGACACTGAGCGCATACATCAATGTATCCGCTGTCCAGATGTCTCTTTTTTGTGATTTATGTTTTGGTACAGTCGCATGGGTGCAAGGATTCTTCTCCATCAACTCCCATTTCACTGCCTGTTCAAAACAGTTTCTAAGCAGCTTATTAATATCCCTGACCGTACTGGAAGATACAAATTCATTTCGACTGGTTTTATTCAATGGATTGATAACTGCACGTCTCTTCAAAAGACTCTGATAATATCTTTCGATGAAACGGGTATTGATCTCTGAGAGTTTCGTATCACCAATGATCGGAAGAATATAGTTATTGATAAGAGAGACATTTCCTTCATATGTAGAAAGCGCCCAGTTTTCTTTGCCATAAAGTGCAACATATTCTGTAATAAGCTCGTCCAGTGTTTTGCATTTACGGACGACAAATGATCCCATCTCTTTTTTATATTCAATTTCTTTTTTTCTTCTCTTTGCTTCGGCTTTCGTTTCATAGGTTTCCCACTTCTGTTTCCTCTCACCTTTTTCATTCGTATAAGAATAGATTACATTAAATTTTCCGTTTCGTTCTCTTATAGATGCCATATTATTGCATACTCCTTTCCAAATCTCTTTGCTCCATCCAGTCCTCAAATTCATCCCGACGGATCCTAACTCGACTGCCAACTTTTATTACTGTGAACTTTCCTTTATCCGCCCACTTGTTGATCATGCTTCTGCTGACCTTTGCCAGATAGGAAGCTTCATCAAAAGTAAGATACTTTATATTTCCATTGCTTCCTCGTATTCCGGTCTGTGATAATTTCTTCCGCCGGAAATTAGCCAGGGCAATATTTTGTTCCTGTGCAAGTTCTTCATAATCATTCGATGGATCCAGCTTATACCGATCCTGACCTTCCAGGAATTTTCGAAAACTCTCTTTTGTGATCCTTTTCTTTTCTGCAATCACAATGAATTCAAAAAAATGACTATACTTTGGATTATCAAGAATTGTATATACTGCGCTTCTGGTTGTTCCAAGCAGCTGTGCCATCTCAGGCATCGTAATTGTTGCATCTTCCAGAAGAGCGTCTTTTTTTCTGTCTTCCTTTGTTCGATACCGGGACTGGCTTTTATACCAGTTCTGAAAAGATTCTTTTGGTATTCGTTTCCAGTAATCGACAATAACAGCTTCCATTTGATTTTTCTTGAGTAAATCATAAACAAGATACTCATCAACACCCAACAGATCCGCAACTTCCTTAACGGAATAGGACCAGGATTTCAATTCTTTCCCTGGTTCTTCTCCGGTAACTTTATGGTATTTAATCTGATTGGCGTACCATTTTTCAAAGCTGGCAATATTGATTCGTATCTTTCCAGCAATCTCTTTAGATTCAAAAACATTTTTATGCACCAGCCAGTATCGATCTGTCTTTTTTAATCCCAGCAGCTTTCCCATTTCCGGCACGGTCATCCAGGTTCTCTTTTGTGTCGGACGCCGTTTGTAAGGACTGTCTTCTGATATCTTTGAAATGATCTCTTCAACATCGTCCATTTCCGGAACTTCTTTTTGTTTCATAATTGCTGTTGCCATTTATTCTTCACTTCCTGTCTTTTTTAGTGTTAGTTTTTTTTCTTATATCATATCTCAAATCCAGATAAAAATTTAGGATGTCGATTGCAGACAAAATCTGCCTGATCAACACCCTGTTTTTTATTGTTCCAAGTTATCGAGCCAGTCATCGAAACTCTTCTTAGAGATGCGATACTTTCCGCCATCCAACTGGATCCACCGGAATTCCTTTTTCTTTAAAAGGTTATAAATAGTAGGTCTGCTGACTCCTAAGATTTCCTGTAACTCTTGAACTGTATAACATCTTTTTTCTGACATTTCTTTATCCTCTTTTCTTTGAAATATGAAAGAAAAATTATCCCTTCATATAACGAAACGCTCAGAGCATGTTTTACAGTGGTCAAAAGCAAATTTTTTTACTTTTTTCTTACGAGTTTTCTTTAATGCAACTCGTAACATTAGATTTTTACATTTTTCATGAAATTAAGTAAAGAAAAAGAGCATATGGAATTGAATCCATACACTCTATGATTACTGGAACTTTATTTCATTTTTAAATTCAACAAACTTTGAATTTAACTCTCCCATCTTGCAATTCTGATTCCCCAAACTCGAAATTCACCATATACAAATGCATCGCCGTTTGTCAGATGATATGTTTGTGAAAATCCTAAACTTCCATAATCAGCAATTTCATCCGCAGTTTGTGTGCTTCCAAGTGTTATAAGCGGACATTTTCCTGGGTCAGTGCTTCCAATCAAACGAAATCCCTCAATAGCAACAAAAATCCCCCAACAAATAAGAATACCTAAAACTGCTTTTAAAATTTTCTTTTTCATATTCACCACCCCACAAATACCGATTTTTCGTTCTCTGCGACTTCCCAATAAACGGGAAGTTGGTTACTTCTTGTAATTCATTTTCTTACTTAATACCCCAAACAAAGCCAATAAAAATATTCCAATTCCAAGCAATACGCCAGCCACTTTCATTAATTCATTGTTTGTATACTCTGTATCCGGAAGAATCCCATACTTGTAATAAGAATAACTAACATGGTCTGTGGTATATGCAGCTATGGAATCTCCTACATTATATTCCGAATATACAAATCCCGGTACTTGCATTCGCTTGTGATAATCATTCACTTTTCCATTGTTGTAGTAGAAGAAATAATTCCGAGATATCGTATCAGCCGAAGCAGCTTCAGCCCTTTTACCTGTAATCACAATATCCTCCATATAGTAATCTTCTCCCAGTACCATCTCTTCCATTTGTGTATTAAATGCTTTAGATGTCAAAAGTATATTTATCCAGACTGTAATGAAAGCTATACTTAAAATAATGAAACAAATCCAAAACAAAATTTTCTTTTGATTTCCAGTTAATATTTCTTTTGGTTCTTGGTGCTTAACCAATTTATTACTCATTCCATAATACCTCTAAAGTACTTTTTTCTTCTTCCTTCCCTTCGTCCAAGAAGTGTATCTCACTCAAAGAACTCGGTCAATCCCGATTTGTTACTCACATGATATCATATTTTTTCTTCAATTGCATTTTCATTGAAAAAATCATTAAAACTTCCAATGTTTAATATAAATAAAGCAATATAGTTGCATCCCTACTCGTATTAAGAGCTGAAAAATAAATATAAATCCTATATTAATGAAGAAGGAATGGAAGAAAAAAGCATCTTTTGAATATAGAATACCTAATATATTTTGTACATTCAAATTATTTATTGGAAACAAATACAAAATTTTGTTACCTACCCCTGTTTTTATCATTTGCACCAGCAATAATGGTAATATATATACCCCTAATGAAACAGCTAATACTGACATAGATGAATGCATAAGAGCTGATATTAACAATGTTACACTCTCAACAAATCCAATACCAACTAATTGCATGACAAGAATTAAAAAGTATATTTGAATATGGTTATATTGCAAAGGGAAGTCAAATAATCCCAACGACAAATTTGTTTGTATGTCTGAATTCCATCCGCTCATATCATACATTGTAGAGAAAACACCTATGTTGACCAATTGAAAAATAATAAATAAACTCACTGTAATAATACTTGTCGCAATCAATTTAGCAAATATCATTTTGTTTCTTCCATATTTTGTAACTAACAGAATCTGATTGATATTTTTAGAATTATCATCTGAAAACACTATGGAAGATACCAATATTGTAATTATGGACAAAAGAGCATATATATATCCAAGTACTCGATATAAGTCTGTCCATGGAACATAATTTCCTAATGTCAAAGGAGTATCAAATTTTTTAAATCCAACCTCGTCCAATGAATATAAATCCACGTCTTCTATTGTTAATCTTTGGCCTTTATTAACCTGTTCAATCATTTCTGAATAAACATTTTCGGCATCTTTTGAAAAAAAAGTATCTCCCATTTCCCAATAAAATGGATAAAAAGGCTTATTAACAACTTTTTGCTCTTCATTCTCTTGGAAATTATTCATAGAATCAGACAGAATCATTTTAACTTTTTCATCTGTAAACTCTCCAGAATATTTTTCATCTATTATTACATCGAGGCTCTTTTCAAACCCCTTTTTCTTATTACTCGCTTCACTCATTGATAGCTGTGAATAGTGATACCCAACAAAAAAAATCCCCAGAAGGACTAAGCATCCTACAACAATCCCACCAAATACAGTTCGGTTTCTCAATATTTTCCCAAGTTCAAACTTAATTAGCGATGTCATACTCTCATTCCCCCTCTCTAAAATAAAACAAATACAAATCTTCTAAAACCGGATCAACTTGTTTCGCATTTGCAAAAGGTTTTTCCCTTGAAATAAGTCGAAGAACAACTCCGTCTTCTCCATATTTACGATTACTTACTGTATATACTTGCTCAATTCGATTTACTTCTTTTTCTGGAACCAGGCATTCCCATACACACTTGTTAATATCCTTCAACAAATATCTTATTGTGCCTGTATTTTCAATTCTACCTTTTTTTAGAATAATGATTTCATCTGCTATATATTCTATATCTGATACAATATGTGTAGACAATAATACTATTTTTTCTGATGCAAACGAACTTATCAGTTTTCTAAATTTAACTCGCTCTTTGGGATCGAGCCCTACCGTAGGTTCATCTAATATTAAAATTTCCGGATTATTAATCATTGCTTGAGCGATACCTAGTCTCTGTTTCATTCCGCCAGAATACTTTCTGATTTTTTTATTTTTCACATCATCTAAGCCAACCTGAATCAATAAATCTAAACATCTCTTTTTTGCTATTTTCCCATTTAAGCCTTTCAATGAAGCGATATACATCATAAAATTTAATCCTGTAAAATCAGGATAGTATCGAAAATCTTGTGGTAAGAATCCAAGAATCGAGCGATAATATTCTGCTTGCAGAGCAATATCTTTATGGTCATATTGTATATTTCCACAATTTGCTCTCATCAGTCCACAAATAATACGAAATAAAGTTGTTTTACCCGCCCCATTAGCACCTAATATTCCGTAAATTCCAGGAGTAAATCGATACGACACATCATCAAGCACAGTTACATTCCCATATTGTTTTGTTATATTATTAATAGTTAATTCCATACTGAAGCTACCTCCCATTTGATTATTTTAGTTTGAGAATATAAGATAATCCCTAATATTGTCGTTGTAATGAAATATGCTATTCCCCAATAAAGCATTCGGATTTCATATATTTTAAAGATATTTGCAATTAAAATAACTGCGACACAAATACTTCCCGATATACACCATAGGAAATAATTATGTAATTGCTTTCTCCATATAGTTATAAGCGAAAATAAAATAATGCAAACAATATTGTATGGAACAAGTACATAGACTAATATCTGATACAAAGGCAAAGATACTATAGATTTAGTCATAAGAGAAAGCAAAATAACAATTACCATATCAATAATGCCAAAAATCAATAATTTCATCATAATATGTTGTCGCAAATCATATTTGAATGTCTGTTCCAATTCCCACATTCCTGTAGTAAAACTTTTGAATAATTCATCTAAAAAAAATAAAGCCGAAATGAATATTACACCTGTAATGCATAACATTATTTCACTTATCGGCTGTAAATTTTTAAAATTTAATGCCATAGTTATCCCTGATAGAAAGATGAATAATTGAATTATCCAAGTATGAACATGTATGAAGCGAAAAGTTGACAGGAATAGCTCAAAGTAAGAATGTCGACTCATTTCAAGTCTAATCATTATTTCATATCCTAATTCGATGGTTTTTTCACGTCCTTCTATATCACCTTCTAATTTATAACCAGCCAATTTCGATATAATATCTTTTTTATCCATCATAAAATTCCTCTCTTTCTAAAACTTTTTCTAATTTTCTAAGGCCTTGATAAATACGTGACTGTACAGTAGATACCCCCACGCCAGTAATTGTCGCAATATCTTTTACCTTTAAATCGTGATAATACCGTAGTATCACAACCTCTCGTTGTATTTCAGGAAGTAAATCAAGTGCTTTTTGAACCGTTTCTTTTCTCTCATCATGTAATATTTCATCAATCAATGAAGTGTCTAAATCAGTTGTAAAATTATCTGTGAGTTCTATTTGCTCAATATGTCTTTTTTTCAAATAATTATTGCAAGTATTGACAGCCATAGTGTATAGATAATTTTGAAATTTTCCTATGAATCGGTATCTAGGTAAACTTTCTACCAATTTTAAAAAAATATCCTGTGTTAAATCAGAAGCTATATCGCAGTCTCCATAACATCTGCGAACACAATAAAAATACACACTATCATAATATTTATGTACTAAAATATCCCATGCATCAGGATCTCCCATCTTAATTTTGTTTATTATCATCCAGTCTTGTATCATATCCATCACTTTTCTCTTAATTATTCTTCTCTATATATAAACAACTAACCTTAACAAATCATTTAAAAACACAAAAACTTTTTATATTTTTTTATATTTTTTTACAATATGATAAACTATTCTTCCCCTCATGAGCAAGGGATTAGGAGTTCCCTGTGGCGGTTAGTATGCAGTAGTTCGATTATCCTGTAAGCGTGAGTTTTCCAAACTTATCGGATTCTTGGTAGTTGCCTTAGTAGCCGTTGGTCTTGTATTCAATGCGTCCGGCGTAAAAGATGTATTGTTACAGTTATTCAATAAGATTATTGGAGCATAAAATTAGTATTGCTATTGTGCGGACATTTGCATATAATAAAGATAGATGGAAATACTACTCACGAAAGGAGATGTTTTATATGGCTACAAAATCAGCAAATTTATATGCAAGGATTGAACCAGATGTCAAAGAAAAAGCAGAAAGTATCCTGTCTACACTTGGTATCCCTGCTTCCAGTGCTATCAATATGTTTTATAAACAGATTATCTTACAGAGAGGACTTCCGTTTGAAGTAAAAATACCATCTGACAGACCTGTTGATATCAGCACATTATCAGAAGCAGAGTTCAATGAAGAATTGGAGAAAGGATATGCGGATATGCAGGCTGGACGGACAAAAAATGCGAAGAAAGCATTTGCTGACATTCGCAAGGATTATGGCTTATGATATATGAAGTAGAATTATCCGAACAGGCTGACAGTGATTTGAGAGGGATTTTTGAATATATTTCTTTTGAATTACAATCGCCGGAAAATGCAAGCGGACAGCTTGACCGTCTGGAAGAACAGATATTAAGTCTGGATACGATGCCGGAGCGTTATCGAAAATATGAAAAAGAACCGTGGAAAAGTCGTGGACTTCGTGTATTACCAGTAGACAATTATGTGGTACTTTATATTCCAGACAGCGATAAAAAAGTTGTAACAATACTTAGAGTAATGTATGCCGGACGGGACATAGACAATCAGTTAAATCTCCACACAAAGCAATAAAGGATATGATTTAAAGCAGCCTTTCATTTATGATCGACTGCTTTTTTCATATTCAAAATTAAAAAGAAAGGGCTGAATTACGATGGAAGAATGTAGCGTATTGATTGAAACGACCAAATCAGCAGAGGATAACACCGAATTGCTGAACTGGAACAGCAGATAGAGAAAGGACGTGATATAGATGAACGAATCCAGAGAATTAAAGAACGCCGAACAGTTGGAAGAGCTTCTGCTCCTGACCGAGGAGATACAAGAAGAACTGGAACAGAAAGACCAGCTTATCGTGGAACTGAAGACGCAGCTCAACGAATCTCTGATCTTGAACGAGAAATTAAACAAAGAGAACAGAGCCGGGAATATTCAAGCATTAAAGAACGACTTGAAGCTGGCAGACAGAGCATTGCGGAACGAGAAAGAGAAGCTGCGAAGCGCAAACGTCATGATCGGGGAATATCAAAATAAAATACGCTGTTTAACACAACAACGGGATTATGCCCGGACACATCAGAAAATCGTAGAGATACCGGTAGAAAAGCCGGTACTCTATGAAAAATGTGAATCCTGTGACCGGACAGCCTATCAGAATGAAAAAGCGAAATACGGAACACAAAAAGAGCGACTTGCCGGACAGTATAAAGCAAAAACGGTAATGTTCCAAACAACCTTGTTCCTTCTTGCATGGTATTCGCTGACAACCACTCTTTTTCAGGCAGTACAGTCCGATGTGTTCCTTTCCGATTGTAAATCATTCTTCCATGATGCAGCGTCATTCCTACAAACTTTTATCGGTTGGACAATTGATGCCGGGCAATCTGTGGCACAGATTAGCACAAAAATTCCAAATCCTTTTATAGCCGGAATGGTATATTGGTTATTTCTGATATTGGTTGTCGGAATATGTGTGGCAGGGACAGGGATACTGGCGATACTGATAGAAATAAAGGTTATAGAATTATATAAGAAAAACTGTTGGGATGTTATTACTCTACTGATGATACTGACAAGTACTGCTGTCATCATTTATTTTGGAGAAGCAATTAAAAAAGCACTTTCCGTAAATCTTCTATTGCTTTTCGTACTTTCTCAGGGAGTATATCTTGGAATCAGATGTTATTTGAAAAATCGGTTAGGTACCAAGCAATATTGGTGAAAACATGCTAAAAAACGTATAATAGCAGGGGATAAAACATCGTCCCCTACTATTATATAAACAGCGAAGTTTTACCCATCTCTCTCTTTTGAAAGATTCGCTACTTGTGGAACCGAGATATAAGGTTTCGCCTGTGTTCTTTGGTGTATCACTACCACATTTCTCTGTACCGATGTAATCTTTCTGCATACGGAAGCAAGAGATACAATATTCCTTATTTTAAAACATAATTACAATTCCTGTTTGACAAGAACGATCATCATAGAAGGATTGTATTTGTCCCCACTCATAATAATATTCGACGCCTGTCATACTCTTTTTACTGGGAGTACCTAAGCATTTCCTTAAAAACCTATTATTTTCTTCTTGCAACTTTTCTAAGACTGTACCATTCATTGTCTCATATTTCGTAGAATACTTTTTGTCTGCTCGAACCAATTCAATCTTTTTTACTTTTCCATGTCTTCCATAGATTGTAACATAAAACTTCTTATAAAGCCATTTTAAAGGTTTCTTAGAAATCAATATTGTATAAGAATACTCTGTTTGAGCAATCTTAAAATCAATTTCTTTAAATAGGGAAATACTTCCTTTGGGAGTAATTTTATATCCCCCTATTTTTAACATATCTTCCTTTAGCTCATCCTTTATTTGGATAATCTCCATACTTACTATAAAAACAACATAGCCTTCACACACTACAACGGTAACTATTTTTGCCCATAGCACATCTGGAACAAACATGTTCCAAGCTATAACAGGAAGCAAAGCTACTCCTACCGCAGTCACCAGTAGAAGCACCCTCCAAATATAATTTTTCTTTCTTTTTCCTTCATTAGTTAAATTTTCATCATAATAAAGATGACCTGGGGCTTCGAATGAGTTTAATAGAAATTCCTATAAAAATGACACCAGAACCGCTCCCCAAGAAGATTTCTTTTGTTCCTTCATATTACCCAATCTCCTCTGCTATATGATTATTTTTCATTCTATTTTTTACTTAACTTATACATTAGCAAGATTTTTAGTTATTCTTCTAACAATATTTTTATCCCCGCTTTTTCTGCTTTATGCGAAAAGTCAACAGCAAATCCCCATCCCATCTCTGCAAATTGCCATTTCTTCGTTTTTTTGTAATTTTATAGCTTTCAACTGTAGACACTTTATTTAATTCAGGATATAACTTCTTAAGTGTAAGTATTTGTTTATTTCTGCTTATTTTTTCATTCCATATAATTGTTAATTTAACCTGTTTTCTTTCAAAAAAACCCACCTTACATAAATCTGCATAGCAGGCTTCTGGTATTGATATATCATTGTTTTTTAACATTTTTCTCCTTTATTTAATTTTATAAAAAACTTCTAAGCCCTATTAAAAGAAATATGAAGCCTATTAGAGGAACAGGTATCATACAAATGAGAAACACATTAAATTTTTTCCTTGCTTCATCAGTATTTTCTTCTTTTGTTACTTTTGCTTTTTTCATAACTATAAAAGGGAATATCAGTAATAATAATCCTCCAACTACTGCTAACAATATTTTCATCTTATATATTCCTTCCTTATCTTTAAATAAATATTAATCATGTATCGTACTATATTCCAATCCTAATGCACTTTTTCTTCTACAAATTCTTTTACTATCGCCTATTGATGTATTTTCATATTCACTGTTTGAAACAGTATATATTTCTCTTTTACCATTACAACTTACATATAACTCTCTATCTCTAGTTTTACCACTGCTAATCTTTTTGTCTGTTACAATTGCAATTTCATGAGTTGCCCCATCAAATGTAAATAAAAAATTTATTGGGAAGCTAATTGTAAATGCGATTATAAAAGCAGCAAATACAACTGAAAGTTTACGTCCAAATTTCTGTGGTACATCTGTTTTTAAAGATTTAATAATAAATGGCAGTGCAAGTAAAGCAGTAATAATTGCCGTAATCTTCATATAGTTTCCAAATTCATAATTAAAGAGTTTACTCGTATTCAGGGATAAAAGCATTGCTATTGCTGCACCCATAAATGGTAATTGATACGCCAGTTCTTGTCCTTTTTTTGTGGTGACTTCTATAAATATATATGGATAATATTTTATATACACTGCATATGTAATCATCAAAACCATTATAAATATAACTAACTAAGACTTCCCACACCAATAAGGTGTGTTGAACCTTGAAAATTCAATATTTCAGCCAATAAAAAAGGCATAAAT